>JABMRO010000168.1 GCA_013202635.1 Planctomycetota bacterium | reverse complement strand
GAATAATACGGAATATGTGCGATGGGGCATTGACGCATTGAGAAAAGCATTCAAATTCGAGGGTAACATTCGTTCGATGCATGCCACATATTTGTCCGAAGTTTTTGAGGCCGATGAACTTAATCTGCTACTATCTCAGAACAATAACGGACATTTCTGTCTGCTCACTCGAAGAGCAGATGAGGATAGCAACGTGCATGCTATGGAGATTGGTTGCTAAAGCCCCTGGCGTGGGTCTTCTATCTCATAAAGCAGCATCAAGAGTATGCGTTTTCATAAATAGTAACTACATCGTCCAGTGTCAGCTCGGCCGGCGTTATATCGTAAAGACTGCCCATCGCATAGAAGGAGTTTTCCGCGAAAGTTCTCAAATGGCTTTGCTTAATACCGAAATCGGAAAGCTTATCTTCGAAACCGATATTTTTTATAAGCTTCTTCAATCCGGTTATAAATGCCATAGACCTTTCCTTTTCCGGAAGCTCATCAACATTTTCCCCCATAGCCCTTGCAAGGTCGGGAAAACGTGCGGGATGTTTTTGCGCCAAACAGCTAAAGTAGGAAGCCGATAGCATCGTAAGACCGCAGCCGTGAGCGACATCAGGATAATACGCACTGACGGCATGTTCCATCGAATGATGAGATATACAACAAGACAGTGACTCACATATTCCCGCTTCGGTATTGGCCCAGGCCAGCTTGGTTCTTGCCTCCATATTCGCTCCGTCTTTGATGGCTATGGGCAGGTATTTTGTAATAAGACTGATTGCCTCCAGCGCCAAATGGTCGCTCGTCGGCTGATTGATTGTTGCAAGATACGTTTCAACCGAGTGAAAAAAAGCATCCATGCCGGTGTAAGCAGTAGTTTTCGGAGGAACACTTACCATTAACTCCGGGTCAACTATTGACAAACGCGGAAAGGTAAAATTGTTTCCCCATCCTATCTTCTCATTCGTGTCGCTTTTGGTGATTACTGTCCATGGGTCAGCTTCGGTTCCCGTCCCGGCGGTTGTGGTTATGGCCACGATAGGTAAGGCGCCGTTAGGGGGTGTTTTTCCGCCGCCGCTTCCTCTGGTAATATAGTCCCAGTACTTACCCGGATTAACCGCCATTACAGCTATACTCTTTGACGAGTCAAGGGTACTTCCTCCTCCAAGACCAACTACGAAATCACACCCATTTTCTTCGGCGACGGATGCCCCCTCCTGGACATGTTCGGAAACAGGGTTAGGCTGAATCTTGTCATATACTACCGACTCAACTCCATTTTCTTTAAGGTACTTTATCACTCCGTCAAGATATCCATATTTCCTCATGGCGCCGGATTCACCGATTACAACAAGTGCTTTCTTTCCGGGTAAATACGGCGTGGTTTTAAGCTCGCTCAGCTTGCCGCAACCGAAGATTATTCTGGTCGGCATGTAATAAGAAAAATCAAGGTTCATTTTTCACTTCCTTACAAATAACATGAGTTCTGCTGTCGGCAAAGTATGATATAGAATATCAGCCCGAAAAACAACCTTTTAGCTGAATTGATAATTTAGGATTCTATTGAAGCGAAGGCGGTGAAACTGCCTGTCCGTTTTTCTGTGCGAGCTGCTGTTGTTGCTCATAAGTTCCATAAAAAGGAACGTTGGCATCCAGCCAAATATACATCCTCTGGCGTTCCTCTTTAGACATGTGAACATGCTTTGTATGTATGGGATCTTTGAGCACCTTAAGGAGAGGACTTTGGTCCGCACCAATCTGTCCCGGTCTGGTAACAATCGGTGTAATTGATTCACCGCCCCACTCATACCATCGAACATATTTTCTGAGGCTCTCATACGATGTACTGAATGTCCCGGCCGGCTCACTTGTCAAAACCAATCGGCTCTTCGAATCACCGGCTTCGCCGTCGTGGCATTGTATGCAATGTTTGTCGAGGACAGGCTGAACAAGTCTGACATAGCTGAAAGGATGAGTTCCATCCGGGCCGGGCTGAATTGTTGATGGTGGCCGCTGTAATGCCAGAAGACCTTGCCCGTTCATTGGGGTCGTACCGCGCGGCTCATGACAGCCCACGCAACCCTGCCGTTCCCCTGGCTGTAAATATGTTACTGATCGCATTGATTGGACCGCTCTGCCGTTTTCATCCACGGCCTGGAAATACAAAGGCTTTTTCGCTGGGGCCCGGAAATAGGCCGAGCCGTCTGCCTCGACCGGCACCGTGCCGAGAAGCATATGTGCACTCTCTGCATTGGCATGGCCGATACGAGGTTCATTGGCGACATGTGTACGGCTCTTGGGCAAAACCTGAAAAACACGCAATTCGACTATGCGGCGATTTTCAGGCATGGGGAAATGGCTCGTACGTACATCCGTCAGCATAAACTCACCTTCATTACCCAACTCTTCATCCAGTGTACTGGGAACGATCGGCGGTACCTCTCGAGCTTTGAGCGGAATAGGATACATAGACGAAATGCCTTTTTCCCGGTAAAGCAGTTCCATATTCCCGAACCGATCGAAATAATAGAGCCCCGTCTCGGTATCACGCTTCACCTTTGGTCCCATACCCGGTAAAGGATCAAAGCTGAATGACACCAGGAAGTAATTCTCCGATAACGGCCAGGGACTGTGGAAATAACTGGCAGGCCAACCCGGAGCCTCGGGGAAACATACCTCCGGAGTCAACACCTCGATTGCATCAAAGCAATCCTGACCCGTGTTCGGGTCTAAGGCAATACGATGCGGGTCGAGCACAACGAGTGAGCCACCCACATCGGCATGGTGGGCACCAGCCAGAAAAACGAGCTTGTGCGAATTCGGGATTGCCTTGGGTTGATAACAAGCGTTGATGCGCATAGTGTAATTGCCAAACAGAGCTATGGGGGCCGAACCATCCGGATTGGCGACCCACAGCCCGTGAAAGTGCGCAGCCGAACGGTCCACATAGTCCCAACGGATATATACAATGCGCCCATCATGCAGTACAGAGGGATGCCACTCACTGGTCTCATGGAACGACAGCGTACGCCGGTGTTTCAAGATCGGATCGAGCCGGTGCAGGGTATGAGCCGGCAAAGGTTCCCAGGGATTGTTGCACCGAGTAAAGCCTCCGCGTGCCGACGACATGAACGCCAGCCCGCCATCCGGCAAGGGACAGGGATCAAAGTCGTCATCTGGCCCATGGGTAATCTGCCTGACATTACTGCCGTCGAGATTCATTGCATAGATGTGGAAACATTTGCGCTGAGTAGAATAATAATCTGGTTTCTCTGCAGCCCGCGCCGCAAAGGCAAAATAGATCGTCTTGGCATCATAAGACAGGGCCAACGTTGCATAATTGCCTCGGTCTAATCGATTTTTTGTCAGATCTTGATACGCAAACGAATAACCGGGTTGCTCCAGCAAATAGATTCCCCCGCCAGAGATATCTTCGTAGTCATAGTAGTAACCAAGATACTCGTGCAGCATCTGGCAGATAAAACGGCGGCGCTTCATAAAAACAATAGGCCTTGAAGCGATAAGGGGATTTTTCAGCGCCATATTGCGCGTAACAGAACGGACCCGTTGATACAATGCGAGTCGTGCCTGTTTGTCTAATGAATCCACGGCACCTACCTGGCTTCGCAGATGCCCGATGGCTGCCGCTTCAGAAGTAATGTCAGGCCCTTCGGGCATTTTGCGAAGGTCATCGAGAAGCTGTTCAGCACGTCTATATGCATCACGCACGGCGGAAGTCTCATCAGGTGTCCGATTTCTCCTGCGCTCCTGAGCAGCCCAGTCGGCCTCGACTATTTCTCGCAATGCCTCTGCACCAATGGTATCACCCTGAGCTTTTAACGGGCTTTGTATAAACAGTCCTGTTAAAATTAGGATAACAAAATAGCTTCGTAGATTCATAATAGTCTCAGACAGCCAAATATTTTCACGACTCCTTAACTCATACTATCTTTAATCCGCGCCACCTGCTAATAAAGGCTGTCCAGAATATTTTACACTCTAAGGATCAAAAAAACAAGAGGTCTCTTTGTTGTCAAGGACCGGCCGATTGGCTACAATTACTTTAGTCTCCGCTATGTATTAAAAATGCGACGTAAAAGGTACTATGTTTAATATGATATGGAGTAGGCGTAATGGGAATGTTCGATAATACAACGAACAGCTCAAAGGCTCGCAAGAGAAAAGAAGGCACACTTGCCAAGCTCGACCGAATGAGGAAAACCCTTAATCATCAGGAGCCGGACAGAGTCCCTGTCAGCGATTTTTTCTGGGGCAGTTTTATAGCACGATGGCGAAAAGATTTGAATCTGCCGGATGATACCAATCCTTATTACTATTACGACCTGGACTGGATTGTTACCGTACCCAATATGGACCCGTTTATCCGGCCATTTGAGACCCTGAAGGAAAACAGCGAGGAAGTCATTTTAAAGACCGGTTTTGGGGCGATTTTACGGAAGAAATTTTCCGACCCTATGCCAGAGTTTGTTGACTTTGAAACGGACACTATAGAAAAACTTGAAGCTCTTGAGTTTGACGACCCTTACGACAAAAGAAGATATTTCAAGGCAGGTGACAATCAAATCGCTGGCGTCGGGGATGGCTTCGAGCGAAATTCACCGCCGTGGATTGAAACCGTCAAGTCCTTATGGCCGGACTTTCCCGTATTCGGCAGTATTATAGAATGCAATGAATGCTTGACCCGCCTGATTGGGCCTGAAAATAATATGCTTTGGATAGGAATGCGTCCTGAGCGAATGGGTAAGGCGATTGACCGGATTGGACAGTTCTATCTCGATTGTGCAAAGGCTGAAATCACAGCAGCCGAGAATCTTTTGGACGGCTTTGTCATCTGGGGAGACGTGGCCTATAGGAATGATATGTTTTTCTCACCTGACTATTGGCGCCGATACTTCAAGCCATGGGTAAAAGCAATCGTAGATTACGCTCATTCAAAAGGCCTGATGGTTATCTATCACGGATGCGGCAATATTAATAAAATCCTCGATGACTATATCGAGATTGGTATTGATGCTATGAATCCATTGGAGGCCAAGGCGGATTTGGATTCTATGCAGTTACGCCGAAAATATGGCCACAGGTTAGGCATTTGCGGAAACAGCAACATAAAAATATGGGAAGACGGGGACAGAGAGCTTATCCGAAAGGAGATTTTAAGAAAGCTCAATGCCGCAAAAGGCGGAGGCTATATTTTCCAGTCCGACCATTCCGTAAGCAGCAATGTCTCAGGGCATACTTATGATTATATCGTCAACCTTGTTCGCCAATTCGGACAATACCCCCTTGAGTTGGGTCGGTTCGATGAAACAATATGATAATTCCGGGAGGTGTAAATGCAAACTCAGAAAACTTTTTGGCTAATATTATGTATGGTTGTGCTATGTTCCTGCACTGGTTTTGGAAAAGAAAAGACAACTCATAAATTTAATGATATCGAAACTTACAACGTTGTCTGGAATAGTCCAGGTAAGGACTCTTCCGGCTCAATGCCGATAGGCAATGGAGACATCGGCTTAAACCTCTGGGTAGAGGAAAATGGAGACCTCCTGTTCTATATAAGCAAGACCGACTTATGGAGTGAGAACTGCCGGCTGCTCAAACTTGGTCGAGTACGCCTGAAACTTTCACCTAATCCATTCGGCAAAGGCGGCCGTTTCCGCCAGACGTTGAAGCTGCGCCAGGGAGAGATTGAAATTATCGCCGGTTCATTGGAAAAACAGGTTACATTGCATGTGTGGGTGGATGCTAATCGGCCGGTTATTTATGTCGAAGCCGAGAGTAAGAAATCCTTTGACCTTCAATGTAATCTCGAAGTGTGGCGTAACGAAACTCGCCGGCTCAAAGGTGATGAGGCCAATAGTGCCCGTGCCCTGACAGGTAACGATGATTATCCGATTATCGTTTATCCCGATGTGGTCCTGCCGGCCCAAAACAATCGCATCGTATGGTACCATCGCAACGAGAAGTCCTGTTATCCCGTAACGCTCAAGAACCAGCACCTTGACCGGTTGCTGGCAAAACATCGTGACCCGCTTTTAAACCGCACATTTGGCGGATGTATGAAAGGCGATGGTCTAAAAGCCATTGATAAACAGATTCTCAAATCAGCCAAACCGGGTAATCGTTTTGTGATTTCGATTTACCCCCTGACGGCGCAGACGAAAACCATCGATACCTGGCTGAGTTTGCTGGAAAAACAAATAGCTGCGATTGATTCAGTAGACCTGAGGACTGCACGTGGGGCACACAGGCAGTGGTGGGAAAGGTTTTGGAAACGAAGCTGGATTTTTATAGACGGCCGAAAAGATGCCGAAGTAGTTACTCGCGGCTATAATCTCCAGCGCTGGATAAACGCTTGCGGTGGCCGTGGTGCATATCCTATCAAGTTTAACGGTTCGATTTTTACAGTCGATGCTAAGGTGGGCAAGGAGCATCTTGACGGTGATTATCGACGTTGGGGTGGAATGTACTGGTGGCAGAATACCCGGCTGCCTTATTGGTCAATGTTGGCGGCGGGGGACTTCGATCTCATGCAGCCGCTGTTTAAGATGTACATAAAGGCGCTTGGTCTCTGCCGCGATAAGACAAGGATTTATTATAAACACGATGGCGCTTTCTTTCCGGAAACAATGCACTTTTGGGGTACGAATGGGAATTGTGATTTTGGCTGGGATCATAAAGGACCCGAAACCGTTAACCAATACATACGTCGCGAATGGCAGGGCGGGATCGAACTAACAGCCATGATGCTTGACTATTACGCCATTACACAGGACAGAAAATTTCTGAGTGATATGCTTTTGCCGCTGGCCGATGAGACCATTACTTTTTTCGACAGGCACTGGCCTCGCGATGAGAAGGGCAAGATTCGCTTTGAGCCTTCCCAGTCGCTGGAGACATGGTGGCAGTGCGTTAATCCCCTGCCGGAAGTTGCGGGACTTAAGTTCATCCTCAATGCGTTATTGGAGCTGCCCGATGAACTGATAAACACCTCGCAGCGAAAGTCATGGAAGAATACTCTCGCCGACTTGCCTGCTGTTCCAATGAAGGAAGAGAAGGGCAAACAAATTTTACTCCCGGCTGAGAAATATAGCGAAAAACGGAACCAGGAAAATCCCGAATTGTACGCTATTTTTCCATATCGGCTTTTCGGGATTGGCAAGCCAAATCTGGAAACTGGAATTGAGACCTATAGACAACGAGTGCACAAGGGCACCGGAGGCTGGTATCAAACGCCAGTTCAGGCCGCGTATCTTGGCATAACAGAGGATGCCTCGAAATTCGTAACTCAGAATTTCTCAACTAAACACAAGGGCAGCCGTTTCTCCGCATTCTGGGGTCCCAATTACGACTGGATTCCCGACCAGGACCATGGATGCGTAACGATGACGGCTTTGCAGCGAATGCTTATGCAGACAGACGGCAGAAAGATATACCTGCTGCCCGCCTGGCCCGATAACTGGGACGTCGATTTTAAACTTCACGCCCCTTTCAAGACAATCGTTCAGGGTACAATACGAAAAGGTCGAATTGAGAAACTCCATGTCACACCTGAAAATCGACGCAAAGATATAAAAATTTTAAGTGGCAAGAATCCAGGCCACAGGTAGAGAGCTGTTCTCTCAAACGTCTCTGGAAATTCGTCACTGATTATGTTATACTTTTTATTGGTTATTGTCCCGGCCAGCTGCAATGCATCGCGGCGAGTTGTCAGTCATACATCTATTAGTTTTGAATAGCCACGCATTCTATTCAATGGCTAAATAAGCTAATACATGGGAAATACCAGAGGTTCTTATTGGAGATAGAAGCAAATATGTCAGCGAGAAAAACTGCCTTGATAACACTTTTCTGTCTTACTGTGTATTTCCTGGTGTCATTAACCTCTCCGGGGCTAATTGCCGGCGAAAAGTTCGACTCCAAATTCTCTACCCAGCCGATTGACCAAATTGCCAAAGCCACGTCGGACCTTGAACTTGTTAATTTCTCCGCTATGAGACTGGCTGTCAAGGACCTCATGAAGAACTTCCCCGAGAAGTACACAAATGGCGAGAAATATTTAAGAGCCATTGAAAACTATGAAAACCGCCTGCCTGAAATTAAAAAAGCACTGGAACGCAGCGATAAGGCTGCCGCCGGACAGGTCGATGAAATTACAGCCTTACAGCGCCGCGCTCTGCTTTCAAATCCCCTGCTTGACTTCGACAAACTCCTGCTCATTAAACGCAGGCCGCTTGATGACCCTCGCCGGGCTAACGGTGATGAAGAAAACGATAGAGGATTGGGTAAATTCCTTGGCCTGCCGCAGCAAAGTTCATGGCAGCTTCATACAATGCCGAACACCGTCGGCTGGGAAAATGAAATATCCGTCCTCTCACCAGTAAATCCCGCAGGCCGTCTCACCACCGTTTACAGACCTCAAGCCAAAGGGCTAATCAACGAGATGGATTTACATTTTGACGCCGAAAAAATAATGTTCTCAATGCCGGACAACCGCAAACTCTGGCAGGTTTTTGAGATTAACATCGACGGCACAAATCTGCGTCAGGTTTCTCCGGACAATCAGCCCGATGTTCATAACTTTGACTCATGCTATCTGCCAAACGGCAAAATTGCTTTTATCTCAACCGCACCGTTCCAGGGCGTCCCGTGCAATGCATCTGTCAATGTTGGTATGATGTATCTAATGGACAACAACGGCACCAACGTTCGCCAGATATGTTTCGAACAGGACCACAATTTCTGCCCGACAGTGATGAACGACGGACGAATTCTTTACCTGCGATGGGAGTACACGGATATCCCGCACGTCTGGGCTCGATTCTTGTTTACTATGAATCCCGACGGTACAACACAAAAGGAGTATTACGGCAGCGGCGGATACTGGCCTAACGCCATCTTTTACGCCCGCCCCATACCTAACCATCCCACAAAAGTAGTCGGAATTGTAACAGGCCATCACGTCGGAAGAGTCGGCGAGCTCTTCATACTCGACCCACCTTTAGGTCGAACTGCCACCGAAGGTGTCGTACAGAGAATACCCCGTTACGGTCGAAAGGTAAAACCCCTAATTCAGGACAAGCTGACTTTAGACACTTGGCCTAAATTCCTTCATCCGTGGCCCCTCAGTGAGAAGTACTTCCTCGTTTCCTGCAAGCCAAGACCCAACGACCTTTGGGGCATTTATCTGGTCGATACTTTCGACAACATTCTTCTCCTGAAGGAAATCGAGGGCAGTGCGCTGCTTGAGCCCATTCCGATTCACAAGACAAAGAAACCACAGGTCATTCCCGACAAAGTTGACCTCAGCCGCAAAGACGCCATTGTTTATCTTGAGAATATTTATAAAGGCCCCGGCCTAAAAGGTGTTCCACTTGGTGCAGTCAAAAAGCTGCGATTGTTCACCTATCACTTCGCTTATCACAAAATCGCAGGTATCAATCATCGTGTCGGAACCGACGGCCCGTGGGAACCCAAACGCGTACTGGGCACCGTACCTGTCGAAAAAGACGGTTCGGCTATGTTCCGCGTCCCGGCCAACACACCAATATCCATCCAGCCGCTCGATGCCGAGG
>JABMRO010000167.1 GCA_013202635.1 Planctomycetota bacterium | reverse complement strand
TAAATATTTTTTTGGATTAGCATTTTGATTACGTCAAGGTTTATCTTTTCGAGTGAATCGCAGACTAAATCAGCTTCGGAAAGATTTGCAGCGTTTGTGGAATTTGTTACGGCGATACACTTAGCCCCGGCGGCTTTGGCGGCCTGGACGCCGTTGGGAGCGTCCTCTATTACAACGCAATTGGCCGGTTCAATATCTATACCTTCGGCGGCGAGAAGGAAAAGCTCCGGGTTGGGCTTTTTATTTTTAACGTGGTCGCCGTGTATATAAACCATCTTTTTATAAGGAATGTTTGCGGCTTCTAAAACTGCACGGGATTTCTCATGTGTTCCTGACGTCGCGATGGCAAGGCGGAAATCTTCTCTCTGCATCGCCTTTTCCATTAATTCCAGCACGCCGGGGAAGGGTGGCATCGATTCTTCTTTAAGAACCTTCAGGAAATATTCCTGACGCAGTTGTGTTATTTTTTGGATTTGTTCATCGGTCAGTTCCATACCGTGGGTCCTGGCGCCGGCTTTGACGTATTCCTCGGCTCCCCGGCCAAGGCCCGCCTCGAAATCCTTGCGTACAACACCTTCGAGACCGAGGAAGTCGGCAAAAACCTTGATAGAAGCCCTTGCATTGGCAGCCTCGGTATCGGCAATGACACCGTCAACATCGAATATTAGACCATACAATTTATCCATAGCGTTTAGCGTATAGCATATAAGGAGCGATTTTTCAATCAGAGATTTAGTTTTTAACAGATCCCTCGACTTCGCTCGGGACGACTTTTTTGTAATCTGTGATTAATTTCTGATATTTTTTGCCGCGTTTTTATCTGCTGCGCATTTATAATAGTGATGATAGTTGGCACCTGTAAACTCCGGAGAGTAATCAGCGTGGATAAAGGTATTAAAGCGACTGACGAGAAGCCGTTAATAGCCCGGGCCCGTGATGACAGCACAGCCTTTGTGCAGTTATATCGCAGCCATTATGATGCGGTATTTCGCTACTGCGTGCATCGGCTGTTTGAAAGGGCAAAGGCCGAAGACGTTACTTCCGAGGTATTTCTAAAGGTTGTAGAGAATATTCACGGATTCAAAGGCAATGAACATCAATTTCGCAACTGGCTTTATAGAATCGCAACCAATGCCGTTAATAACCATTTGAGAAAAACCGCTCGTCGAAATCGTCTGTTGAAAGTCGCACGCGAGCAGGTTAACAGTCAGGTCGCTGACTGTAAAGAATCGGCTGAGAAACTGACTCTTTTGAGAGAAGTTGTATTTTCTTTGAGGCCGCGGTACCAAACTATCATCACACTGCGTTTTTTTGAAAATCTTAAATTAACTGAAATCGCCGAGGTGCTTGGTTCCAGTCCCGGCACAGTCCGCAGCCAGTTGACGCGGGCACTTGCCAAATTGCGAAAGGTTTTAGCCGCAGAGTTCACGGCTCGACTGAGCTCGCCGAAGTCAGAGAAATCAGAGGTGTTCGAAAATGAACGATAACGAAAAACAATTTGAAGATTTCGTTAGTAATATAAAGTTTGATGACACTCCTGATGCAAAACATTGCGACAAGCTCGAACAGAACCTCCTTCGCGCTATGGCAAAGCAATCTCGGCAAATAAAAATCTGGAGAATTATTATGAAAAGCAGAATAACAAAATTAGCTGCTGCCGCGTTAATCATTATTGGGCTGTTCTTTTTATTTAGTGACGGCCAGAAGACACTCTATGCAAATGCAGTAGAAGCCTTCGAACAAGCACGAACACTTCATATAGTTATAAAGGAATATCGTGATGATAAATGGTTCAAGGATCACGAAATATGGTATGACCGTGAAGCCGGGATTGTGGAGGAGGAACGTTACGAAGGCCGAACACATATGCGAATTGACAATGGACGATATGAATGGCGGTATGCGTTAGAAAAAGAGTTTATAGTTCAGCTAAAAAGTTACCGAGACAATGACGAATTTGCACGTCAATATTGTGCTGAGTGGCTCCGATATGATCCAAATAGAGTTTCTTCAGGTGATATGGTTATTGACGGGATTCCGTGCGATATGTATGTCCTTTCAGACTCTGGAGCCAAAGTTTCTATATGGGTCGATGGAAAGAATTATGTACGTCAGGTCATACAAGTCAGAGAACTTAGGGGCCAGAAAGTCGAATCTCGGGCTTCCGTGGAATATGACATAGTGATTGACCAGAACCGTTTTTCGCCTAAATTTGGTCAAGACGTGAAAGTAATAAATCCGCGGGAGTGGATTGAGGAACTATACCCTTTGGACACGGCAATATTTACACGAAAATGTCTGGGTTTTGTATTTGCCGTACATGAATTAAAAGCGTGCGAGAATGGGTTGAAATATATGGTTTGTTCAACTCGTCTTAGCGATCAGACAAGGCGGGAAATCTCAACCGGTCATCCGTGGACATATTACGGACAATCAGATTTGTTTGATAGATATGACGAAACGTATTCATATGACCACCCGATTTTACTTGGTCGGTTGAAACATGATGGTGTAATAATTAACTGGTATTTGCTTTTGCCCTCTAATGATAGAGTGAGACAATCGCCCGGCTGTGATGTCGTTGTTAGCGTCATCACTGCCAACCAACTGGAGGAAAAATGCAAAGCAGAAGGATTGCCCACGAATGAGAAATTCAGGTTGAATATTGCGATGCAAAAGTTCCAAGAGCATCAAGTGTCGTTGAGAGAAATTGTCAGGCAAGTTTACTCACTCGGTGAGAAACTCGATCCGATAGTACACTCTTTTCTTTTGAAGCAGGTCATAACGAAAGCGGATGGCAAAAAAATACAGGTAGGGCGGAGGCCCGCTATTCAATTATCAGAGGAGGAATATAACGAAGGTGTCGAGCAAAGGGTCCGTGAATGGCTTGAGCTTATGAGGCTTAATAAGTAGCCAAAGTAAAAGTATCCTTCAACCAGTACAGTTAGGTTTGTTATAGAACTTGCTACTAATGTGCTCAAGCGCTGTCGGGCGATTTGCCCGGCGGCGTTTTTTATGCGCCAGTTACCTAAAACTGCTCTTTTGTTTCTACAAAGTAAAATCTGGCGGAAAAAAGCAATTTTCTTTAGACTAAAATCGTTAATAAATCGTCATATTATTAACAATCGTTGGTTTAGAAACAGATTATCCTGTTGATGGTTAACTGTTTTGAGCATTGTGGGGAATTGAAGATTGTGGAAGAGCGTTTCAAACTGGAAACCGAGCGTCTGATCAGGTCGTGGATGCGATATGATAGGGCTACGCTGCACGACTATCTCGTCGAGGATGTGGAAGACCCTCGCATCAACATACAGAGCATTCTGACACGGCACTTTCTCATCGAACGATTATTCGGTGAGCAATTTGATGCCCTGATGGAGCAGGAGCTGCGGTTTGGCCTGGTGATGAACTGGCTGCTCAGACTCCTCAAAAAACCGGTCAATGCCGGCCAGTTACAGGCTGTTCTCGGTACGTTGCTGGCGGAAGAAGACAACGCCGAGGGGCTGGAAATCCCATCGTATATATCAGAAACTTTTAGCACTCTGAGGCTGCCGAATTATATCTGCGATTTGCTTAACTGGACACCGGTTGAGACGACCGAAGCGCCGGTTCCGGAATATCTTATGTCAACCTTCCAGGCGATTTGGCATGAGGTGCTCGTTAGTGAGCCGCCTCAGAACATCTCTGTGCTGGAACCAGCCTGCGGTTCAGCAAACGACTATCGATTTATCGAGTCCTTCGGCATCGCCAGACTGCTTGACTATACGGGATTCGACTTGTGCGAAAAGAATATCCGCAACTCAAAGCAGATGTTTCCGGAGGCACGCTTCAAGGTGGGCAATGCACTTGATATCGATGCGGAGGACAACGCATTCGATTATTGTTTTGTACATGATTTGTTTGAGCATCTGTCAATAGAGGCGATGGAAGTCGCCATCTCTGAGATTTGTCGTGTAACGCGGCAGGACATCTGCATCGGATTCTTCAATATGCATGATAGCGACCAGCACATCGTCAAAGCCGTTGACGACTACCACTGGAACAAGCTAAGCGTAGGCAGGACGAAAGCAATCCTCGAACGCCACGTGTCCGGCGTGCAAGTCATTCACATTGACAAATTTCTGGCATCAAAGTTTGGATGCGGTGATACCCATAACAAAGATGCTTACACGTTTATCATAAGGAAATAACTACGGCGTCAGAGGTGGCACTTACAACTCGGAATCGGCTGTTTTAATTTCGCGGTTGAATAATTCCATGTTTGCTGATACAATCCGGCCTCGTTTTGCAGAATTCCTTGAATATTGAAAAGAACCGACCAATGACAGAGAAATTTGATAAGCACGTTTTAAAGAACGGAATGGTACTTCTTGGTGAGCCGATGGAGGCGGTTGCTTCGGTGGCGTTTGATTTTATGTTGCCGGCGGGGGCGGCCTTGCTGCCGGATGGTTGCTGTGGGGCCGGAAGTGTTATTGCCGAATGGATTTTCAGAGGAGCCGGCGATAGAAACAGCCGCCAGCTTGGTGATGCACTCGACGGGCTTGGCCTGGCTCGCAGCCGTTCGGTCGGAAGTTCGCATATAGCCGTCGGGGCGGCACTCGAAGCAGGCAACCTGGCTCAGGCCCTGGATTTGTATGCAGATATTATACTTAAACCCAGCCTCGAGGACGACCAGTTCAAATTGGCGAGGCAATTAGCGGGTGATGGGGTACTGTCTCTGGATGATGCTCCGCGGCAAAAGGTTATGCTCAAACTGCGGGAGCAGTTTTATCCAAGCCCTTTGGGGCGAAGTCCTGTTGGAGAAATCGCGGAATTGAAGGCTTTGACGACTGAAAAGACAAAGCAGATTATAAAGGACAATTTCAATCTTTCGCAGACGATATTCTCAGTCGCGGGTAAATACGATTTTGACGCTGTTTGTCAGCAAATAGAAAGACTGTTTGAGACCGAGCGGCAGGAAAACGCCGGGCAGGTAACATTAGGTTCCAGGGCAGGCAAATATACACATTTAGATAACGATGGTGCCCAGGTACATATCGGCCTGATGACCGAGACGGTAAGACCAACGGATGAGGACTACTATAATGCCAGAGTAGCGGTATCGGTTCTATCGGGCGGTATGAGCGCCAGATTATTTACGAAGGTAAGAGAAGAGCGGGGCCTGTGCTATGCAATCGGAGCGCGGTATCACTGTCTCAAAGAAGCGGCCGGTATAATGTGCTATGCCGGCACAACGCCGGATAAGGCTCAGGAGACACTCGATGTAATAATCCAGCAGTTTAATGAATTAGGTGATGGAATCAGCGAAGAGGAAATCCAGAGGGCCAAAGTCGGGTTGGAAAGCTCGCTGATTTTAAGCAGCGAATCGTCCAGCAGTCGGGCCGGCTCAATTGCAAGCGATTACTATATGTTAGGCAGGATTCGAAGCCTGGATGAAATTAAGGAGAAAATCGAGGCAACCAGCGTTGATTCGGTTTTAGGATTTTTGAGAAACAATAAATTCAAAGATTTTACGGTTGTGACAATAGGCCCGAAGCAGGTGACTGTTAAGTAGGACAACGGATGGAATTTAAAAAAGAACAATTGGCGAATGGTTTAAATGTAATTGGCGAGATTAACAAATCCGCCAAATCGGCGGCGGTGGGTTTTTTCGTCAAAACCGGCTCTCGTGATGAGAACGAACAGATAAACGGAGTATCGCATTTCCTCGAACACATGCTGTTCAAAGGGACGGATAAGTTAAGTGCCCTGGAAGTTAATGAGGCCTTCGACAGGACGGGGGCGCAGTTCAACGCCGGTACAAGTGAGGAATATACTGTCTATTATGCCGCTGTTCTTCCGGAATATCTTCTTGAGGTTACGGGGCTGTGGATAGAGTTGATGAGGCCGGCACTGAGGGATGATGATTTCAATATCGAAAAAAATGTAATCAAAGAAGAAATTGCAATGTATAAGGACATGCCGGGCTTTGACGTTATGGACCAATGCAGAAGCCTGCACTTCGATGGTCATCCCTGCGGCAATAGCGTTCTGGGCAGTGAGGAAAGTATCGATAATCTGGTGTCCGAACAGATGCGGGACTATTTCACCCGGCGCTATGCACCGAACAATATGGTGTTGGCCTGTGCAGGCAATTTTGACTGGGAGCAAATCTGTTCGATTGCAGCAAATTCCTGCAGCAAGTGGCGGCGGCAGGCTGTCGAAAGAAAGCTTGAGCACTATGACGGCAGCAAAAAGAAAAAGAGAACCGAAAAATCAAACCTGGCTCGCGAACATATATGCCTAATGAGTTCCGGCCTGTCCGCTCAGGACCCGAGGAGGTTTGCCGCGTCTCTTTTAGGAGTTGTCGTCGGCGACAATGTCGGGTCGCGGTTTTTCTGGGAGCTGGTTGACAAGGCATTAGCGGAAGCGGCATCAATGCAGTTCGGGCCGATGGACGGCACAGGGGCGTTTTACAGTTATATCCGCTGCAGCGCCGACAATGTTTCTCAAGTGCTCGATACCGTCAGAGGTATTTTCCAAAGTCTGTTCCAAGACGGCATAACCGAAGATGAATTAAGAAAGGCAAAGAACAAGGTATTGAGCGCATTTGTTATTAAAAATGAGCTTCCGATGGGACGGCTGGGCGACCTGGGTTCGAACTGGCTGTATCTGGAGAAGTACCGTACCGTCGAAGAAGACATCATTTCGGTTAAGGCCGTTACTGTTGACGATGTTAATGTTCTGATAGAGCAGTTTAAACCGGGTGATTTTACACAGCTTTCTATCGGGCCTGCGGAAAATAACGGATAACAGGAAGGGAAAGGTATGGACAATCAATCAAGAAGGCAGTTCCTTAAAACTGTTGGTTTTGCAGCAGCTTCGACCGGAACACTGTCGATATTGCCGGGCTGTGGTGGTATGGGTCAGACAAATGCTACCGAAAGAAAACGTCCTAACGTCGTTTTAGTAATGACCGACGACCAGGGTTACGGTGATTTGAGCTGTTACGGCAATCCTGTTATTCAGACGCCTAATCTGGACAGTCTATATACGCAGAGCATCCGGCTGACCGACTTTCATGTGGGTCCGACCTGTTCACCCACCCGTGCAGCGCTGATGACGGGACACTACTGTAACCGGACAGGGGTATGGCACACCATTATGGGCCGGTCACTTTTACGCAAAGACGAGGTGACAATAGCCGATATTTTCTCGGCAGGCGGCTATCGCACAGCTATATTCGGCAAATGGCATTTAGGCGACAACTATCCGTTCCGGCCGCAGGACAGGGGATTCGGCGAAGTATTGATACATGGCGGAGGTGGAGTTGGGCAGGGGCCCGACTATTGGGGTAATGACTACTTTGATGACACATACTTCCACAACGGCAGGCCGGAAAAATTCGAAGGTTACTGCACTGATATATGGTTTGACGGGGCAATGAAATTCATCGAGGCTAATAAGGCTCGGCCGTTCTTCTGTTACATACCGACCAACGCGCCGCACGGACCTTACAATGTCGCCGACAAATACAGCAAGCCTTACAGGGATAAAGGCGTCGAGAAAAATCAAGCCAATTTTTACGGTATGATTACTAATATCGACGAGAATATGGGCAGGCTTATACGCCGCCTCAAAGAGCTTGGCCTCCAAGAGAACACCATACTTATCTTTATGACCGACAACGGGACCTCGGGAAGCTACGCTGGAGGAATGCGCGGCAAAAAAGGCTCCGAGTATGAAGGTGGTCATCGGGTACCGTGTTTTATCCGCTGGCCCGATGGCAATCTGACCGGTGGTATTGACATTGACCGTCTCACCGCTCATGTCGATTTACTGCCGACACTAATTGAGTTGTGCGGATTAAAGAAACCCCGCGGAGTGAAGTTCGACGGCGACAGTATTGTTCAGCTTTTAAGGCGTGATGACAGGAATTGGCCTGGGCGGATTCTGATTACTGACTCTCAAAGAATTGAACATCCGGAAAAGTGGCGTAAGAGCGCGGTTATGACGGACCGTTGGCGGCTGATAAACGGCAAGGAGCTGTACGATATAAAGGCCGATCCGACCCAGAAGAACGATATCGCCGACAGTAACCCGCCGACAGTCGAAAAACTGCGAAAGGCTTATGAAGATTGGTGGGAAGATGTCTCAGAGCGTTTCGATGAATATTGCGAAACTATCCTCGGCTCGGACAAACAGAATCCTACGTGCCTGATGTCACACGACTGGCATACTCAGAAAGTACCGTGGCACCAGCGCGCCGTCCTCAACGGAATGCAGGCCAATGGCTTCTGGGCGGTCGAGGTTGAGCGAGATGGCAGGTATCAATTCGAACTAAGACGCTGGGCGAAAGAGCTGGATGTGGGCATTAACGAGGCTATTGAAGGCGGTAAGGCCATTCCGGCTACCGAAGCCCGGATAACAATCGCTGATCAGGATGCGACCGTGCCTGTTTCAAGAAATGCCCGCGCGGTAAAGTTCGATCTGCGGCTCAAAGCCGGCAAAACGTGCTTGCAGACTTGGCTTATGGATAACAGGGGCAATTCTCGCGGCGCTTATTACGTTTATGTGAAACGTTTATAATAGACTTTACGAATTTAAAAAAGGCAGTTTCGTGAGCGATACTGATAATAATAAACAAGATGATACCGATGTCATTCGTGCACAGGATATACTGCCGCCGTATAACAAAGAAAAACACCATGAGCAGTCTTTGAAAGAGACGGCTCCTTCACTTTCCGAAAATCAGGTACAACACGCCGATACTGGTGCGACTGAACCTGCCGATGCAGTTCAGGAAGCAAATGAAATACCGAAATTTGACCTGGCTGAGCAGATTATGGCCGAACAGCGAAAAATTACTGCTATAAGAAGAAAAGCCCCCGGCAAAAAAACAAAGACTCCAGACCAGTGGCCCCGGATACAATCAACCGGATATGCTATTAAGCAGCCGCCACCGACATTGCCGGAATATGAACGAATCATTGCAGAAATTGTTGCAAGGGATATTGAAAAGTTGTATCGGGGTGATAGTTCGAGTCTCCAGAACTGGTAATCAGGAATTTGCCGGTTATCTGTTTATCTTCTTGCAATATGGATTTGTTCAGTGTAAATTACAACAAAATTATTCGGAGAGGTGGCCGAGTGGCTTAAGGCAACGGTTTGCTAAAC
>JABMRO010000166.1 GCA_013202635.1 Planctomycetota bacterium | reverse complement strand
TAGTAGTGCTTGGAAGCTCATGGCCGCTTTCAAATTCGGGTGGAGGAAAACGCTCAAGTGCCGATACAACACCGGATGAAAAACACAAGACAGCTATCCAAATTATAATATAACCAATACGTATCATTAAGCGTGGTCCACCTTCTTAAGCAGATAAGGCTCGTCAGCGGGAACCCGCTTATACGCCTGAGAAGGACAAGCTACAGCAATAGAACACTCATTACAATTCAAACAGCGGTCGTGACGTACCTGAAGAAAGAGTGAGCCGTTTCCGAAGATGCTGCAGCCTTTGACACATTTGCCACAACCGTTGCAGAGAGATTCATCAACATTGTACTCAAAATACGGATCTTCCACAAAGACTCGCCCTAATGCACCGTTTGGACAAAGCTCGTTTTCGGCGCCGGTATCCAGCGCGGTTGGTTCCGGTTCCAGATAGCCTGTACACAAATCACAATAACCACACATTTCATAAAGGTGCACACATTTGACGGCAGAGTCTTCCAATACACAATAAGTTGCACAATTGCCACAAGCAACACAGGTGTAGGGGTCAATCTGCCAAACGGTGTTATTCTTTTTAAGCTTGCCGAGTAAAAAGCCTGCTAAACCACCGAGGCCCGCTAAACAAGTTGCCCAAACACCATCTTTAAGAAAATGACGTCTATTAATATTATTCTTATTTTCGCTCATCATCTATTCTCTTCAACATTTGTCTTTGCCGACAAAGCCGGGGGTAAACTACATTCTTCAAAAATCCCACAGCTTCTGCAGTTTTCGCGATTAATACAAATGCCATTCCGCACTAATCTGCGTTTTTTAGCAAAAACAGAACCACCGACTGCTCCCAGCACGCCTAAAATTGCATATCGCAGTACTGATGTAAATAGCTGCCGCCGATTTTGCACTTTTTCACACTGCTTGACCATTATCCAGCTTTCTTTCGGGAAAATATCTTCACCACATTTTTGATTGTATCCAGAATAAAGATTCGATCCTGAGCATCAACTGCCACATCAAATCCACCGCTCTGACACTGTTCTGGTGTAGTACAAACGTGTGCGGTTACACCTAACTGCTCCGGCCCCGCTACGACACCCACAAAAGCACCTTCAGGATCATAAATCTTGATACGTCCCAGGCCTTTTTCACATGTAACAAAGCTGTCATCTCCTAATACGGCAATATTAATCGGATTACAACATCCGCAAAAACCTTCTACACTCATTGAAGACTTGCCCCACGAAAACTCGAAATCACCATTAAAAGTATATGCCTCAATGCGATGTAAGCCCGGATTGACTACTCGTAATAGGTCATCACGACGCATCACAAGGTCAAAATAAGGACTCGCTATAACAAATCCCGGAATATTACGATCTGTATCCTTGCCCCCGATACGGTTAATCAAATTGCCATTGGTGTCATAATGCAGAACAATACGATTGCCCGCATCAGCGACGAACACATCGTTTTTTGAAACAGCGATACTCGTTAACATGGCCCTATCGCCAAGACTTTCCCAGCTTGCCAGTTGTTTTCCCTGCCGACTATACACTTCAATATGATTTATTATTCCGACGTATATTTTACCATCATCAGCAACAGTCAGGCTTCGTGGGACACCGGTAAGTACTATCTCGTCGAGCAGATTCCCGTTTTCGCTGAATATACGAACAGCATTGTCACCAGCGACATAAATAGAGCCCTGAGAATCCAGAGCAATAGCATGTGTGCTGGTAAAGCCGGTACTCAGAGATTCGCTCGATTCCTCATAAAGAATTAAATTCGGATCAATTGATAAGTCGATTTCATAGAGATACTCTTTACCAAGACCGCTTCCTTTATTGCCCGTTATATCAAGACGTATTAGTGCAACTACAGCAATGACAACCGCCATCCCAATAAGTATGCCTATAAATATTTTAATATTTACTGCCCCAAATCCGCTTTTCACTTTACACCTTAAAAGCTTCTACCATAATACTTTAAGAAAATATAATATATACTTCTGCACTCGATCCGTCAAGAACCTATTCTATTGTTCGGTAACATCAAGACATATCATTCGATTCAAATTACGTATAATCAACCTTCCCGATACAATTGCCATAGGCCCCCATGACTCATGGCCCGGGAGCACCTCGGCCCTGGCCAGTTCGACATATCCGGTCGATGTGGCATCGGCAAGTGTAAGGACACCCGAATCATTCAAGAGATACATCAGTCCATTTGCAATCATATATGCTCCAATTCCAAATTTGTTCGCGCTTGTACTGGTCCAGACAACCTTTCCGTCCAGGTCAAGACAGACTAACTGTTTGTCCGTCCTTACTCCGTAAATATAATCCTCATAAAGAATCGGGGTTTGCTGCATCGAACCGAATACATCAGTCGGATATATATATTCCTGCTGTGCAATAATTTTTCCATCGGCCTCAGTAAGACGCAGCATCATGCAGCCGTTTTCGTATTGGCCATAGCCTGCTGAAAGAAATATTCTGTCATCACCGACAATAACAGGACTCGAAACATTAGTACGCACTTTCCACTGGTTGGTCTTCCACAAAACACTGCCATCCTTCGCAGAAACTCCCACAACTCCTCCACTGGCCGTGTCGCCACCGCAATATATATAAAAACGTTTACCCTTAAACTCCATTGGCACAATGGATGAATGAGTCATGACCCAGCCATCCGGATTAGGTGTTTTCCAAACAATCTCGCCTGTGGCGGCATCCACCGCCATCATAAGCACTTCACCTGCGGGTGCAATTATAGCCTTGCCATCTTCAATTAACGGACATTGTGCTGTGTACCACTGGGGCACTTTAGTTCCGTATTCTCTGACGAGGTTCAGCATCCATCGAAACTGCCCCGTCATCGAATCCAGGCACGTTACGTGACATTTCGGTCCTATGGTTACAATATGTTTTTCCGTTACCGCAGGGACGGTTCGGCTCATTCCATGAAATCTTTTTATCTTGACGTCGTAAGCATATCGCCATATTTCTTTGCCATCTGCAAGTGACAAGCATCGAAGTGCATCCGCCTTGTTTTCCTGGTCATAATCCAAAACATATACACGCCCCGCCAATACTGCTGCTCCGGCATAACCTTCCCCAACATCAATAGACCAGAGTACTTTGGGCCCATTGTCCGGCCATGATCTTGCGAGAGCAATATTTTCATCACTGCTTATTGCGTCAAAGTTCGAGCCTCGAAACCGAGGCCAGGCGCCGGGCAAATCAGCCGGTATGCCGTCGGATTTCATTAACCGACCAGTTATCTTGACAGGTTCGTCTTCTCCTGCAAGAACTCTCACCCTGTTATCTTTACCCGGCAAGCGCTCTTTTAGATCCTTCGCCGCATCGCTACTAAACCAAACATACAGCAATACTACTCCAAGAATAGCTAATCCAATTGGTAATGTCTTTGCGACAGTAGATTCCTTCATACTTTCCTCGCTAAGGTCTCACAATATTTACTCATTTCTTAACGCTTCCAACATCTTGCCGCTGAGTGCAAAGGCCGTCGCAATCCGTATCCACACTAATCCACTGACAGCTATAGCAACAATTGTCAACGTCAGTGAAAAATACGGGATTTGTGCTCCAGGAGATTTTAGGGCTGGACTCACTGCTACCAGCGAAGCGATAATTCCACAGGCCAAACCGCCTACCATAAGTCCACCATGCTCGTAAAACACCATTCTCTTAAGTGCGGCTTTGTCAAATCCAACCGCTTGCAGCATCGCAAACTCACCCCGCCTCTCAAGCACGTTGCGAAGTACGACCAAACCAAGCCCCAAGCTGCCGAGAATCAGCCCCAAACCGCCTAATAACTGAAATATAGACAGATACGTATTGCTAACAGCATTAAACTCGGCCAATCGCTGAGTAGTCGGTGTAAGTGCCAGACCATAGTCTCTCAATCGTGTAGAAAGCAAATCAGTTACTGCTTCAGTTTTTTCCTGCGGAGCATCAATAAGCAAAAGCCTGTATCCATCTTCCGACGGGAAGCGTTTGATAAACTCATCCTCAGAAATAACCAAGCTTCCCTGCAAAATTGAGTTCTTCAGCATTCCTATGAGGAGCAGCCGAAATTTCACACCTTTTTCATCGACATAATCAAGCTCATCTCCGACAGACTTACCGAGAGCCCAGTACATAGTCGCATAATCACCAACAGCCGGTACTACATTATCACCAAGATTCTCATTAAGTAAATCCCACAGCTTGTTTCCATTGTCGCTTTCGATTGTCTTAATGAAAGAAAAAGAACCACGTTCCTGTAAACTATTCGGCTGTAGTGCCAACAATTGCGGCATCTGTGCGCGATTGAGATTCAGAC
>JABMRO010000165.1 GCA_013202635.1 Planctomycetota bacterium | reverse complement strand
TGCCATAGGGCCGGTGCTCAGTCGGCTGTTCACACGTTCTGACTTCGGTGTCTTGGGCTCGTTTAATTCTGTCGTGTCGGTTGTAGCGGCATTTGTAACACTGCAATACTCCCAAGCCCTTATGCTGCCTAAACACGATGAAGACGCCGCCAACGTATTTGCCGCCTCCATCATCTCTGTGTTTCTCGTAAGTTTGAGCGGACTGCTCATGGCCTATATATTCTCGGATTGGTTGCTGGGGCTACTAAAGGCGCCACAGTCGAAATGGCTCTTGTGGTTTCTGCCTCTAGGCATCTTCGTTGCCGGCATCAATCAGTCGTTTCAGGCCTGGTGCATTCGAAGAAAGGCGTTTACGAGGACGGCTTCTTCACAAATGATCCGAGCCGGCTCTGTCGGTACACTGCAAATTGTGTCTGGCTTGCTGCATCATGGCGGCGGCGGGCTGATCACCAGTTCCGTCGCAGCCAACGGAATTGCCAGTGTGAATCTGTCTCGCCAGGTTCTTGGTGTGGACAAGGAGCTGCTGAAGGAATCCTTGAACTGGAGGCAGATCGGCAGACAGGCCAGGGAATACCGTGATTTTCCCATCTATTCCGCAACGCAGAATGCAATGAACGCCTTGTCCCAAGGATTACCGGTCTTGTTGTTAGCCCATTTTTATGGCATTGCCGTTGCCGGCTTCTATGCCTTTGGGGTGAAGCTGCTCCAGGCGCCCATGAGACTCGTACTGACGGCGTTACGACAGGTACTCTTTCAAAAAGCCAGCGAAAGCTATAATCAGGGTCACAATCTGTACTCGTTGTATGTGAAGACGACCGGTGGTCTCGTCGCGGCAGCCATGCTTCCAAGTATTGCTCTCTTCGCCTGGGCGCCGCAATTATTCTCTTGGGTATTTGGGGCTGAGTGGTGGGATGCCGGTGTGCTTGCGCGATGGTTGAATCTGTGGATGTTTGCCGCGTTCTGCAACGTTCCGGCTACTCTGTTCGGCAGGATCCTCCGGCAGCAAAGGAACCTTTTTCTCTACGAATGCATTATATTGTTGTCCCGAACAGGTATACTGCTTGTTGGTGGACTTTACTGGTCGGTGCTTAATACGGTCGTAGTGTTTTCTCTCTTAGGGTTTGTTCTGAATGTTGTTCTTATTCTATGGATTGGAACTGTGCTATTTCAGCGGAGGAAGACGGTCGATTAAAACGATTTGTATTGATGGTAGAGCACCCTTTCGCAATTGTGTGAAGCACCCAACTGCAAAGGACAGTCTCCGTTGACGGCTGACGGGAAGCGCATATATGGAAAGCATGCAATGTTGTTAGGTAGAATAAAGAAAACCCAACTCTTCAAGAGAATCTCAAGAACACCCCTATATGGAAGGATGAGGGTACTCTTGCCCATGCATACGTTAAGGATCTGTGATGACAGTGATCGCATAAGTCAGGGTGTCGATACCGTTCAGATGCAGTGGCCCTCACTGGTGCCGAAGCCAAACGTCGGGGTGATTCAAGATCATGGCTGTTCTCCGCGATGGACCAAGTATTGCCGCTTTCTTGAAACGAATGATATCCCGTATGCATTCTATGACATTGATTCCGCACAATGGCTTGAGAGTGCACAGGCTTTCGACGTTATTGTCGGAATCGATTCTTGCCAGCCGTATTATCTGGAACAGATTCGGCGAAAGTACTATGTGATTGAGCAGCATCTTCATAAGCGATGCTATCCGAGCTATGCCAATATTGTACTTTATGAGGATAAGATTCTTGAAGCATATCTGTCTGAACTGCATGGTTTCCCCTTTATCAAGACTTAT
This sequence comes from Planctomycetota bacterium, assembly GCA_013202635.1. Lineage (GTDB taxonomy): Bacteria > Planctomycetota > Phycisphaerae > Sedimentisphaerales > Anaerobacaceae > NIOZ-UU13. The sequence continues at coordinate 1,085 of JABMRO010000165.1, read as the reverse complement.
GTCTTCAATAGTAAATGTGAGGCTGTGCAGGCCGCGGCTAGATTTACCTACCCAATCATCAGCAAGCTCGTTCCTTGTTCCGGTTCCATCGGTGTAGAAATGATCAAGTCTGAAAAGCAGTGTCTTGCAGTGATCAAGAAAGCCTTTTCCAGAAGTGGCAGGAAGATGCATGTCCCTTATGCGTCTCAAAAAAACTCCGTCTATTTTCAAGATTACGTGCCTAACGATGGTTATGATGTACGGGTTATTGTAATCGGGGATTGTGTTTTTGGCTATTACCGAAAGGCTTTAGAGGGTGATTTCAGAGCATCGGGAATGGGGGTGGTCGAAAAAAGAGAATTGCCCCTGGATGCCATGCAAATTGCCCGAAGGGTAAATCATTTGCTGAAGAGTCCAATGCTCGTGGTGGATCTACTTCGTGGAAATGACGGTAGCTTCCATATTATCGAGCTATCGCCTATCTGTAGGATTGATACCCCTGAACAGTTGCATGTTGATGGAAAACCGGGGGTATACATCTTTTCTGATGATGGAACATGTCGATTTGAGAGAGGACGTTACTGGGTTCATGAACTCGCATTGAAGGAGTATTTTCTCGATAAGTACATTCTCGGTGCTCAGGAAGGGGGGAAACAGGAATGATGAGAATTGGTGTGGTACGCATGTCGTTAAAAGAGCATGAGAACCGTGTGCCCATTTATCCAGAACATATGTCGTGGATCGGTGCTGAACTCAGGAAGCAGCTTGTATTTGAAAGAGACTATGGAACTGATTATGGGTATTCAGATGAGTATTTTACTCAGCACGGTTCTGGTATGGCATCCCGAGCAGAATTGTTTCGTCGTTGCGACCTCCTGATATTGCCCAAACCGGTGCGGACAGATATCGAGCAGATGAAGCCGCATCAGGTATTGTGGGGATGGACACATTGTGTCCAGCAACACTCCATAACTCAGCCTGCAATTGACAATACGGTGACGCTGATTGCGTGGGAGGCAATGCACAACTGGAGCCGATCAGGTGAGAAACTAATGCATATATTCTATAAGAACAATGAAATAGCAGGCTATGCCGCCGTTCTACAT
>JABMRO010000164.1 GCA_013202635.1 Planctomycetota bacterium | reverse complement strand
TGTTTCCGAGCTTTTTTGGCCTGTCGCCCTGGCCTCAAACTTTTCGCTCGGCCTCATAACGACCCGGTTATTCGGATAGGTTCTTACTACTTAGCCCGTGTAAGGAGACGGTGCAGCAACAAAAAGATATAAAAATCGTCAACATTTTTAATTCGGAAACGCCTTAATAATAGGGGGAAATATGCAAAAAAAAAACTGTCTCGCATATTTTGAGACAATATAGTTATAAGCGAAACCATTATTTTAAAACAAATTTACGGGGAGATATATCATGAAAACAAACTCCAAACCGGGCCTGAGTATCTTCGACATGGTACTGCTTTGGCTCACATTGATTCTGTGGCTCGCGCTATTTCTTATCGGCACACTTGTAAACTCCGCTCCCTACCGCAGCCTCTTTGCGGCTTTTGAGGGGGGCTTTTTGGCGGCGATAAAGAATGGCCTGTTAGTAGTGCTGACATATACCTTGACAAACGTTGCGTTCCTCTGCGTCCTGGCCGGCATACTTGGGACGCTCGGCGCCAAAGCGATTCTTGTGACCGAAGCGCAGAAGAGTTTTGACCGGGACACGACCTCTCCAAGGAACTCAGCCGTACTCCGGGGCTTCCTCGTCTATTTGACACTGATCGCGGGCGTTTTGATCCTTGGTGATAATCCCGCTGAACCAACACAAATTCAGTACGTAAGACTTGCGGGTTTTATGTCGCTTGCGGGGTTTGTTATGAACTACCGGCCAAAGATTTTCGGGCTGTTAATGGAGCGTGCCGGTCGCTTGATTGCAAGCTCTGCCGAAGGATCAAATGACCAGGGTTGAGACCGGCGCAAAACCAATTACCCGGAATAGTCGCACAGTGTCATCGAGAGCAAGCTAACGGACCCGACAGGGTTTGAACATTGAACCGACAAATAGTTTACGAGCCTCGGCCGATACAGTAGATATTATTCTCCGACCGGATGAAAATGTGCTTCTGTGAGACAGCCGGGCTTGCGAAACACTTCTCTTTGAGTTCATTTTCGGCGAGGACCTTAAATTCGCCTCCATCGGCGATAACGGTGGTCTTGCCTTTCTCGGAGAGGAAATATATCCTGCCATCCGCCCAGATAGGCGAGGCCCAGTATTTCCCACCCAGACGTTCTCTCCATATCTCTTCGCCGGTTGACGCCCTGAGGCATTTAGCGACACCTGTTTCGGTGACCAGGAAAAGGAATGGCTTTGCATAAAGCATTGATGGGATTTTCGAAACATCTTCAGCTGATTCCCACGCGATATGCGTTTTCGTGACGTCACCTTTGCCTCCTGTGCGGATGGTTCGGATCGCCGAGTCACCGAACCCGGAAGTAGTAAAAATCAGGCCTTCGCCAATAACGATAGAAGGCACGACACCTTCGCCCGAATTTGCGGCCGTCCAAATTCTGCGGCCGGTTTTGAGGTCAAAACCCTGCACTACATTACCTGCCGAACTGATGAGCTGGTCCCGGCCGTTCTCACTCAGGACCTGCGGGGTAACATGTGCAATACGAGAAAGCCCTCGCCGGCCTTTCCACTGTACCTTACCTGTTTTTTTATCCACAGCAAGTATCAGGCCCTTATCCCATGATTTTTGCCATCCAAGTCTTTTGTCCGGTCCGCTGCTGCTGCCGTCAAAGGGAACAATCAGCAAATCTCTGTACAATATTGGCGAAACCGCCAGACCGTGTTCACTGTAATATTCAAATTCCTGATGTGTCCAAATTATACTACCTTCGTTGGAAACTGCCGCCAAAGTTCCGTCAAAGGCCAGTACATAAATATTCTGACCGTCGGTTACAGGCGTGGATGAGGCATACGAGTTAAATTTCTGCCTGTGTCCCGGGTTTTGCCGATGCACTTGTTTGTCCCAAAGGACGGTTCCTGTAAGCCTATCGAGGCATAACAGACGAAATGAGGCGCCTCCGTCCGTCGCAGTAGTTACAAACACCCTGTCATCGAACACGACAGGCGAAGACCAACTCTCGCCCGGAATCGGCGTCTTCCAGAGGATACCTGATGTTTGGCTCCATTCGATTGGTATATCCTTCTCATGGGATATGCCCTGGCGGGTCGGTCCTCGAAAACATGGCCAATTCTCTGCCAAAGCTGAGTTAAATGACATAAGCGCCATGGCGGCCAACAACATGCAAAAAAACCTGTTTCTAAAATTAGTTCTCATAAGCTATAAATCCTCCTATCCAAATAAGGGAACCTCTAAAAATTCATCATACATACTCACAACAGGCTCAACGGGTGCCTGCGGTTTTTCAGCGGTAACTCAACCGGTGCATTGAGCCGGTGTGATTCATAGACAGCTAATATCATCTCTAAAGCCGCTTGCCCGTCATACATGCTGCCTTTTGGTTGTGTGTTATTCTCTATCGCCCGGATCAAATCCCGGGCGATAAGGCAATTGCCAAAATGGTGGTTAGAATCACTCAGTGTTTCGACTTTATCAATTCCGGCACTGGTAATTTTCTTCCAGCGGGCCTTACTGCGGCCGGGCTGCCAAGAGGGATCTTCTACAAACCAGATTTCCGGCAGAGCACCGGTTGTCATCGTGAGTATTCCTTTGGTTCCAAAAAGCTGGAGTCCAAAGCGATTAGACGCTCCATGCCTGACACGCTGGGTCGAAAAATAGCCTGTTGTCGTTCCATTAAAACGGTACGTTGCATGAATCTCATCTCCGGCAAGCGGACCAATGCCTTCGGCCCCATCGCGGACTTCGTTCCTGGTAACAGGCTTTTGTCCATCTCTGACATTTGCTGAACACCACTGCGCATCACCTGCAAAGAAACGCATCAAATCCATGATATGTGTACCGAGTACCATCAAGTCCTCACCACCGCCCCGACGGTCTTCTTTGCCCCGGCCGCGCAGTTCAAGTATGTCCCCCAACTTTCCTTCGGATATAATTTGTCTGACATGTTTCAGCGAAGGGCTGTATCGGGTCTGATGAGCGATAGCCAGTTTCAAATTTCGTTTTTCAAGGGCAGCGATCATTTCGTCTGCCTGCTCAAGGCTCTGGCACATAGCTTTTTCAAGAAAGACGTGGCAGCCGAACTCTGCACATGCCAGTACCATATCGCGGTGACAGTCCAGCCAGCGCGGGGCCACGCTTACGATTTGCGGGCGTTCTTTTTCCAGCATTTGGCGATAATCGGCATAGGCTTTAGGTGCTTTTAGCCGCTCGGCAGCTTTGGCTCGGCCTTGAGCATTTTCGTCTGCAACGGCCACCACCCGGGCCTGGTCTATATCATTCCATACCACGTCCAGGCCATGGCCATAGTTACCTTTGCCAGATCTGCCGATTACAGCTACTCGATAACCGTGGCCCTTTGCATTGGTATAGTTCGGCCGGCTTGCGGATAATGCTGCCAGCCCGACTGCCGTGTTTTTGATGAATTCCCGCCGTTTCATGGATTTACTCCTGCCTGTTAAGTCCACTTGTATATGTGACTTGAACTTTTTGCCGTATTTAAGAAAGTTTACTTTTTCTTAATCCACACTTCGTTAAACTGTACATATTTGATTGTCTTATTCGGTGCGCCTCGGCGGTCTTTATGATGGTAACTGTAAACCACATGTAAGGTGTCGTCAAGGCCCTGGATAATCGAGGGATAGCCGCTGCTGGTGGCTATGTTTCTGCTGCGCATGTCCCGTTCAAGGTGGCGGGTATATTCCCAGCTTTTTCCTTCATTGGTTGAAATCGAAACGGCCAGACTGTGCCTTCCGTCTTCTGTATCATTATACGCCAGAACCCAGTGACCGTTTCGCAAAGTTACAATATCGGCTCCCGAACCGGGATTAGGCAATTCGGAATCCCTCACGGTGCTCCAGGTCAGGCCGCCATCTTTGGAAGTGCTCATGTGAAGACGCTGAGGCGGCGGGCCATTGTCGCGCATGTAAGTGACTAAAGTTCCATCGGCTTTTATTGCGATGCTGGGCTGAATGTTTCCTGCTCCCACGAGCGGCTCACTGAATTGCCAGCTCTCACCGCAATCATCCGTTATGGCCATTAACGAAAAGCTGAATCCATCCGAGTAAAACGGAATTATCAATCGATTTTTATTAACGATAACAGCCTTGTTTTTTGTCTGCCAGCCCATGCGCCTGAAATAGGCATAACCAAGCTGCTGTTCTGTAGATCTGCCTGAAGCGTCGCGGAGCTGACCTCTTCGCATCATATTCTCGCCCCGCGCCTTGGCAAGTATATTTGCCCCCCAGGCCTTTCTCCTTTCCAATATTTTGCGTTTTACCTGTTCCGACAGATTAGCATTTTCAGAAAGATATTTTGCGTATTCTTCGATTTGCCTTTCAATAGATTTGACAAAACGGTCGCCGGGCTGTATTCCCCGCTCCGAGGAATCACCGGGTTTGACGTGTAGAACCTCCTGCCATGACCATTTTGGCGCCCCAGCCTGCTTCATATAGTCCTCACTGATACGGTATTTGGGCAGGGAAGTTTCCCACTGGTTTGCTATGACGGTGTACCACATCAGCCAAAGCCGATCCAGAGGGTCGAGAAACAGAATCGGATTGATATCCGGGAATCCGGGGACATCCGCCATCACAAAGGGATTGCTCCACTTTTGCTTACCGGCTTTTAGCCTCGCTCCCATGATCGCTACGTCATCCGCCCATCGTTCGCCGGAGCCTTGAAACCAGGCCGCAAGAATATCCCCATTCGGCAACTCAACTACTGTCGAGCCGTGCACGTGCTGTTTGACGAGAGGAAATATCTCTATAGCTCTGTAAACAGTTTTTCCACCACCGGCCGAACTATTCACCGCAGCCGGATACGCAACCGCACAAATCGTGGCGCAAACTGTAAGTATTAAGCATAAAAAAGAAAATGAAAATTGCCTGCTCACTAAAATTCTATCATTTTCCATCATCTTAGCTCCTTTCTTGTAGAATTTTTTTTAACAGCTACAGTCATATTGAAAGCCTCCTAAATTTGTCCTGCCGATAAATATAACACACAATTAAGCTGTTTTGTTGCTTTTTCTTTCAGATTAGATGGAAATAGAGTACAATGTTGTCATAATATTGAGAGGGCATATAAAATGGCGAAGCACATTTCTAAACAGGACAGCGAAAACAGCTCGACACGCAGGGAATTTCTAAAACAATTCGGGTTTGGCGCGGTAGCGGCAGGTATGGCGGCACCGCTGCTCGATAATGCTTACTCGGCGACGGAACAGAAAACAACCGGCCACAAAGTGAAATATCGCGTGCTCGGTAAAACCGGTCTGCGCATCTCCGAAATCGGAATTGGAGGACACAGTTGGGCGTACAAACAGGTCCCGGACGGTCAGGGAGGATATCGCAGGCCCACTGTCAATGAGGCAGTCCGAATGATTGCCGCGGGGATGGACATGGGAGTGAATTTTCTCGATTCCTGCACAGCGCTGGAAGAATCCAGCGTACCCGGCGAGGCGCTCAAAAGGCTCAAGGCGCGAGACCGAATCATCGTTTCCATACGTGTATCTCACAAAATGAAAGGCATCAAAGCCGACAAACAGGAGATATACAAATGGACTGAGAAACGACTAAAGCTGTGGCAAACCGACTACGTCGATCTGTGCCTGCTCTGCAACACCGAGAACGATACGCCGCAGTCCGGCTATTGGGACATGTCCTATTCAATCGAAGCGCTCGACAAACTAAAGCAACAGGGGAAAATTCGCTTTACCGGGTTCGGCTGCCACTTCACGCCCGAACTGTTCCTGGAGGCATTTGACAAATTTGGTGACTATTTTGACATCTGTTCGATACCGTACAATATACGGCACCGCGCTGCGGAAAAGGTGCTGCCGGCGGCGAAGAAAAAAGGCTTAGGAGTGATTACCATCAAGCCCTTCGTCCGTGGCGCTCTCTTGAAGGACCGCGATCTCAAAGGCGCCGACGCAGGTCTGCCCCGCGACTTGATATCATTCGTGCTGGAGAACAAGCTGGTTGATATCTGTACATGCGGAGTTCATACCATAGAGCAGGTTCGAGAAAACCTGAGCGCCTCGTGGACGAAGCTCTCTCCCGGCCGACGCAAACGAATCGAGAAAATTGCAGCCGTCAATATCCACGACCGGGAGTATGCCTGGCTGGAACAAGGCTGGCGATATGCTTAGAAGCTGTTTCGATTTCAGCCATGTGAGTAGGCATATTTGACAAATCATTTCGGTCTTTGTTGGCCCTATTTTCTCTATATTAATCTCACTATCCACAAGTTGTTGGTATAATAATCCTTAAAATTTCAATCTGTATGGTGTAACTTTTGTAAAAATATTATAATTTTTTATTTATCTCTTTGAAATCTTATGTCAGAAATAAATAATTGGCTGAATAGATGAACTTAATACACAGGAGCGTTAAATGATTGACTTACTTCCAACCAAAGTCTTTTTAACTAAAGGAGTCGGCCGGCATAAGTATCGACTTAAATCTTTCGAAGAGGCACTGCGGGTCGCAGGTGTAGCCCAGCAAAACCTGGTTCAGGTTTCGTCGATATTACCTTCCAAATGCAAAACGATCAGCCGGGAAAAAGGTGTAGCTACACTAGTTCCGGGAGCTATAAGCTTCTGCGTTATGGCCAGAGCGGATACGGATGAACATGGGCGACTGGTAGCTTCTTCGATAGGAGTTGCTGTTCCTAAAGACAGCAAAAAATGGGGATACCTCAGTGAGGTACACGGCCACGGCATGAATAAACAAAAGGCCGGCGACATGGCCGAAGACCTGGCGGCCGGCATGTTGGGAACAACGTTGGGGATGGAATTGAATCCCGATACGGCCTGGTCGGAAAAAGAGCAGGCATATAAAGCCAGCGGCCTTTTTATTAGAACTACCAATATAACACAAACAGCAAAAGGACAGGAATCTCTCTGGACAACAACCGTAGCGATAGCAATGTTTTTATTTGATTGAATTATTTAATGGGATTTATCTGTTATGAAAGAAAGAATTCACTTTGGGTATCCGCCCCAGGAATATTCTGAATCGGAAAATGCGGGAATTGTTATTATTCCTGTGGCTTACGATGGAACGAGTACATGGATTAAAGGTGCGGACAAAGGCCCGTCGGCAATGATCGAAGCATCCGCAAACATGGAGTTATATGATATAGAGACCGATTCAGAGGTTTATAAAAAAGGTATATTTACAGAAGAGATAACAGGTGGAGACATCACCACCAACGAGATGATTGATGCTGTTAATGGAACAACACGGTACTATCTCGAAAACAACAAATTCGTTGTGGTTATAGGCGGAGAACACTCGGTCAGTATCGGCTCTATCAAGGCCCATGCGAAACACTTTCAGAATCTTACTGTTTTACAACTGGACGCCCACGCGGATTTAAGAGAAGAATATAACGGCTCAAAATATAACCATGCCTGTGTTATGGCCAGAACGAAAGAGCTATGTCCCATTGTACAGGTGGGTATCAGAAGTATGGATTCCTCTGAAAAAGATTCTATGGACAAGGCCGGCGTTTTTTTTGCAAAGGACATCTATAATAACACGGATTGGATTAACAAAGTCATCTCAAAACTTTCGAAAAACGTTTACATTACAATTGACCTGGATGTTTTTGACCCGTCCGTAATGCCTTCCACGGGAACGCCCGAACCTGGAGGATTGCTGTGGTATGATGTTTTAGAGTTGCTGAAAACCGTTTCCGACAAGAAAAACCTCGTCGGTTTCGATGTTGTGGAATTGTGCCCGGACGGCAGAAATACGGCCCCGGATTTTATGGCCGCCAAGCTCATCTATAAATTGCTGAGCTACAAGTTCAAAGGATGAAAATGGAAAAGAGCGATTTTTTAAAAGACCCTGTAAAACATATCGATATAAAATCTTTTGATTCGACCCAAATAATTGAGGCTATGAAAAATATGTCCTTTACAGCAAGGGACACCGCCGAAGCGGCGGATATTCTTATCAAGATGATGGATGATGAAGAATGCACAATTATGTTATGCATAGCCGGCAGCACCAGTGCCGCCGGATGCATGCAGATATATGTCGATATGGTAAAGCATAAAATGGTCGATGTTATTGTCGCAACCGGAGCAACAATAGTCGATATGGATTTCTTCGAGGCCCTGGGTTTTAAGCACTATAAGGGAAATCCATATGTGGATGATAAGATACTCAGAGAGCTGTATATCGACAGAATCCATGACACTCTTATTGACGAAGAACAGCTTCAGGTCTGTGATAATGCTATAAAAGAAATAGCCGATTCACTTGCCCCGGGACCTTATTCTTCAAGAGAATTTATCCGTCAGATGGGTAAGTTTCTCGTTAACAACAACGCAAAAAAGCCCGATTCTCTGGTGCAGGTTGCTTATGAAAATGATGTCCCGATATTCTGTCCGGCATTCTCCGATTCAAGCGCCGGCTTTGGACTGGTAAAGCATCAGGTCGAAAATGAAGATAACCATATTTCCATCGACTCTGTTAAAGACTTCAGAGAGCTAACGAAAATAAAGATTAAATCTCAGGTCTCGGGACTGTTTATGATTGGAGGCGGTGTGCCGAAAAACTTTGCTCAGGACACGGTTGTTTGTGCCGAAATTCTGGGAGAGCCTGCAAATATGCATAAATACGCCGTGCAGATTACCGTTGCTGACGTTAGAGATGGCGCCTGTTCAAGCTCGACACTTAAAGAGGCTCACTCCTGGGGAAAGGTCAATACTCTTCACGAGCAGATGGTTTATGCGGAAGCCACCTCCGTCCTGCCGCTGATAATCAGCTATGTTTATCACGGGCGAAGCTGGGAAGACAGACGCCGGAGAAAATTAAACAAGATTTTCGAGTAATCTTTTTCGAAAAACTTATCAATGACGGATAACTTGATTTCAAATCAGGAAAGGACAGAAATAGATGATTAATACAGTTCACGTGGGAATCGGTCCAATAGGACAGAAAATGGTTAGGTACGCGGTGGGGCGCGGCTGTTTCAATATCGTAGGGGCCGTTGACCCTGATCCTGATAAGGCCGGTAAAGAGCTTGGTGAACTGTGCGGCATAAATCCGCTCGGAATAACCGTCAGCAGTAATCTTGACGAGGCAATCAAGGGCGAAACTCCTGAAGTGGCGATAGCTACTACTGTTAGCAGTGTTGTTGCTTTTGAGAGCCAGATTGTCGAACTTGCAAAAGCTAAACTTCACATTGTTTCCACCTGTGAAGAGCTTTTCTATCCCTGGAATACTCAACCTGAAGTTTCGAGCAGGATTGATGAAATATGCCGTGAAAATGGTGTTGTATGTCTCGGTACCGGAGTTAATCCGGGGTATCTGATGGATTTCCTTCCGACAGTTCTTACCGCTCCGAGCCAGAATGTTAAGAAGGTTGAGGTATGGAGGGTCCAGGATGCTTCGGTGCGCCGAATTCCATTTCAGCAGAAAATAGGTGCTGGCCTAAGTCTGGAAGAATTTGAAGTCAAAAGGAAAAGCGGGACATTGAGGCATGTGGGTTTGCCTGAGTCTGTGGATTTTATAGCCAGAGACTTGGTTGGAAGCTCGATAAGAATACCGAAACTCTTGAGCCGGTTATTGCCGGCAAAGATATTAATACCGGGTACAAACCGATTTCTAAAGGCATGGCCTGTGGGGTGCATCAGGTGGGCCGGGGTTTTATTGGTGATAAGGAAGTTATTGCTCTGAATTTTAAGGCTGCGGTCGGTGAACCTGAATCCTACGAACAGGTGCATATCGATGGTGAGCCTGAAATTCAATCTATAATTACCGGCGGCGTCAATGGTGACATCGCTACATGTGCTATTACTCTTAATGCAGTGAGGTCTGTTCTTGCGACAAGCCCCGGCCTTAAGACGATGGGCGATATCCCGCCGGTTGCCTTTTTTACGGGAAGAGCGGTATGAGAGCTTCGAATAATTGACCTTCGCTCCGCCGTAAGGCGTCCCGAAGCGGACTGAAAAAGGCCTGCACGGAGTCCTGAACATTATGCTGAATTATCTGGATTATGCCATTATCATCTTCTACTTATTCATAGTCCTTTTAGTGGGATTATGGAGTGGAAAGGGCATGAAGAGTCTGCAGGACTTCTCGGTATCGCACCGCTCTTATACGTCTTTTGTGATATTCGCGACCCTTTCGGCATCGTTCATTGGGGGTGGTTTTTCTATAGGTAATGCCGAGAAGGTTTATCGCCTGGGTATTGCAAATATCGTAGCGCTTTGGGGATTCAGTCTTAAAGAGATTCTTGTAGCCAGGTTTATTGCGCCAAGGATGGACAATTTTCCCAACGTCATCTCCGCAGGTGATATCATGGAACAGGGTTATGGCAAGCTGGGAAAAGTCGTCACCGGGTTCTTCTCGGTCTTCCTTTGCGCAGGGATTGTGGGTGCTCAGGTGGGGGCCATGGGACTCATCTTCAACGTTTTTCTCGGCATCGAACCGATTTGGGGCATCTTGATCGGCTGTGGAATTGTTATTGCTTACTCGACAATCGGTGGAATGCGAGCAGTGGTATTGACGGACATAATCCAGTTCTGTGTTCTTGCCATTGGTATACCGGCTGCGCTTGTGTTTGGCATAGCAAAAACCGGTGGCTTCTCCGCCATCAGAGCCGCTGCACCGGCAGGCCACTTTTCGGTCCCGGGAGAGGCGATGACCATTGCTGCTTTTCTGTCGCTGTTCCTCACTTTTCTGTTGGGCGAAACACTGGTGCCCCC
>JABMRO010000163.1 GCA_013202635.1 Planctomycetota bacterium | reverse complement strand
TGGGGACTGAACCAATACATTATGCAGAGAACACTTGGAGCGCACTCCTTACGTGAAGGGCAAAGGGGTATTGTGTTTGCGGCATTCCTGAAGCTGATTATTCCGTTTATCGTATGCATTCCCGGGATTATTGCGTTCACATTATACGGAGCGAAGATGCAGGAGAACGCAATGAACCAGGAGTCACTGAATAAGCCGGTCTTGGAGGCATTCTACCAGGCTAAGACATCACCGGCCGAAGCGGCGATGGTTATTCCATTCAATGCCGACTTTGCCCACCTGCAACCGCAGCTTGCCGCCGAGGTGCTCTCATTCAATACCTCAGTATTGGGTAAGGCTGCTCCCGCGGGCGGGGATCTCAGCACAATCAACGCAGAACTGCTCGATGGCCTGGATGAGAGTCACCCCGACGTTGAAGTCCGCCAGGAGCTGGTCGGATATGACTACGATGGTGCATTTCCGCTGTTGATTCGGTATCTGACTCCAACCGGCCTGCGGGGTTTTGTATTGGCCGCCTTGATGGGAGCGGTGATTAGCTCTCTGGCTTCGATGTTGAATGCGGCTTCAACGATCTTCACGATGGATATTTACAGGGAATGGTTCAATAAGAATGCCTCGCAGAAAATGCTGGTGTGGGTAGGTCGATGTTGCGTCCCCATAGGTGTAATCGTCGGCTGTCTGATCGCGCCGGTATTGGCAAATCCAAGGTTCAGGGGTGCTTTCGCTTTCATTCAGGAGTTCCAGGGTTTCGTCTCACCAGGAGTTCTGACAATCTTCCTGTTCGGATTGTTTGTGAAATGGACACCACGGTATTGTGGAGTCCTGGGGCTGATTCTTAGCCCGATTATCTACGGGATTTTATTCTTCGGCTGGAATGAGATGGCATTTCTTAACCGTATGGCAATCACAGTAGGCGCTATCTCGGCCATCCTCCTGTTGGTGACATTGATCAATCCGATGAAGGAAAAGATTGTGTTGCCGGAACAGACAAAGATTGAGTTGAACTGGTCTAAGGGATCAGTGTACTTAGGAATACTTGTAACGCTTCTGACAATAGCACTTTACATCATATTCTGGTAATGTGGAATTCAAAAGTAACTTACTGATAAGGACTTCGGAATGCAGCTGACATCTGATGGACAGGCGGCATTAGATAAAATCCTAAGCCTTTCGAAGGACAAGGGCATTGATATCAAGGGCGGCAGGATAAGAAGAACATCATCTCGCTTCTGTCTCGGTGTCGAGCATGGCGATTACAACGGCACCGAACTTTTCGGCGTTGGTACCGACAGGTTCATCTGGCTGGCCTATAAGCCTAACGGCACTAAGAAAGTCAGGCTCTTCAGCGCCAATTTCCCGGACGATGGAGTCATTGAATTCGAGCTGGGAAATGTCCCTGAACCTAAGTCGCCCGATATAGCCCGGACTTGGGGAAGGTTCCCTTACGGAGTAGAGTATATTCTAAGGCGCCAGGGATATAAACTCTCACAGGGCATTGATGGCGTCCTATACGGCAACATCCCGGGCGGCGGAATGAGCCGCTCGGCATCACTAAGTTTGAATCTGATTCTCTCGCTTTTCGACGCCAACAACATCGAGGTCGAAGAGAAAATCAAAATCGTCGATCTGGCTCAGGCCGTCGAAAATGATTATATCGGCTCTCCCTGCGGTCAGCTCGACCAGACAATGATACTCTTCGCCCGCGAGGGAATGGGGACATACTACAATCCAAAAGACCGCTCGATAGAGTACGTACCAATCGGCTCCGGCGCTACTGATTTTCGTATTGTCGTACTTGACACCGGAACCGACCGCCCGGGCCTCGAAAAATCAACTTACGCCGTCCGCCGAGCCGAATGCGAGAAGCTCCTCTCAATACTGCAGAATGCCGCTTATGATATAGCCTCCATTGCCGACATCAAAGACGAAAAAGTTTACAAAAAGATTATGGGCGAATTCGGCGAAAACCACCCCGACTTGTGCGACCGCTTAAAATATATTTTCAATGCTCAAAAACGGTTCTATAAAATGCTCGAAGCCTGGAAAACCGGCGACATTGAAACCGTTGGACAGATATTCAGGACCGACGGTATCGGCCTGCGGGACGATTACAAAATATCCGGACCCGAGCTGGAAACAATGTGTGATATCGTCCGAGTTGAACCCGGTGTACTGGGAGAGCGTATGTTAGGAGGCGGCGATAAGGGCGCATCGGGCGCTTTGGTTCGCGCCGAATCTGTCGAAGCCGTAAGGAAGGCCGTCGATACCGCCTACCCGCGCAGCAGCCCCGACTTCGCCGGCAAATACGCTGTCCACGTATGCAGGATGGTGGATGGCGTAAAAGTTTATGAAGGTCTGTTATAACTGGAAAAATCACTTATTATGTCAGAATCAGTTAAGGGTGTATTCAAAGCAACCGCCTCTTCCAACAAACGCATTGGCAAGCGGTTCTACAGGCTCAGGATTGAGCTTGTAGCCGACGGCGCGAAAGCCTTTGCCGATTTCAATCCCGGACAGTTCGCCGAATTAGACCTTTCCCATACCGCCCTGCCGCCCGAAGAATCCATACCGGAAGATTTGCTCGACGCCGCCGAACGCAAAATACTGCTGCGAAGACCTTTTAGTTTCACCAACGTAACCGCCGAAAAAAATAGAACCATCGCCGAGCTTCTTTATTGCGTAGTCGGCCCGGCCACCCTGCGAATGACAACCATCTCCGCCGGCGATTCTCTTAGTGTAATCGGCCCTTTGGGAAATGGTTTCTCCGTACCGGAAGGCAAAAAAACCGCCCTTCTCGTAGTTGGAGGAATGGGCGTCCCGCCATTACTGCATCTTGCAAAACACTTCACCGCCAATTACCAAACCACCGGGCTTGATGTCATTGCTTTCGCTGGCGCAAAGACGGCAAACCAGTTGCCCTTCGAGAGCCGGCTGGATGAGATTTCGCAGCAATTAGGCTTTTCACTGCCCGAGTTCGCTAAGTACGGCGTGGAATCCCTCATCGCAACCGATGACGGCTCGGCCGGCTATCACGGTTTTGTCACCGACTGCCTTGCAGAATGGCTCAGTAAATCCGGCCTGCCCGCTAAGGATATTATCATTTATAGCTGTGGCCCTGAATCAATGCTGGCAAGAATGGCTGAACTCGCTAAAGACAAAAATATCGACTGCCAGCTCAGTCTCGAACGAAGAATGGCCTGCGGCATAGGCCTCTGCCAGAGCTGCGCCGTCGAATGCAGGGTAAACGGCTCGAACGAAACCGTTTACAAAATGTGTTGCAAAGACGGCCCCGTCTTCGAAAGCACAGAAGTAGTCTTCTAAGAAATATTTAATAGAGGCAGCCCCTCATCCCATCGTCATTTCGAGCAAAGCGCAGGGGAGTATAGAAATCTGGCACATTATCAAACATCATGTCCACCCTGCTCGATTCTCCCCACTTACACATCATACCAGCGACACATGGGTATGACTATTTCATTTCATATCAGCTTAGTGTTTTTTAGCTTTTTTATTGCTTCAAGCTGCAAGACAGCCTCTTTATCACGCAGACGGTTCATCGTTTTTTTTGCTTTTATCAAAGCATCCACACTCAGCACACGCATCCTTATTTCTTCAACTTCAATAAGCTCACTTTCCTGTTTAACTTCACTGTAGTCCCCAAGGCCATCAATAAAACTTAAGCAATCCAACTGACCGATGTCCGTATCGAGGTACAAATTCTTAAATTGGCCGCACGTCTGCTCCGTCAACTTAAGCCCCTTCCGGCCTGGTGTCATCCGGTGAACGGGATGTAAATCCGAGATGGCTTTTTGAAGCGCAAGCAGAGTATCAGGACTAAAGTCGCAGCATATATCTATATCCTGAGTCACATAAGTACACCCATGCACAACGCCTGCAAAACCGCCTATTATCACAAAATTCACCCCGGCGTTAACAAGCCGTTCAAGCAGATTAAACAAATCGCTGCTCACAGTATTCTCGCTTTCCTGAGTTTCTCTGCCGTATTAAGTGCAATTTGATGCCTTGTAATACGCTCACAGTAGCTTCTGCGAACATTATCTACCAGCATCGAAACATCTATCCCATAGTCAACTGCCGCCTGGATTTCTGCTGCTTGAAAATATTTACTCTTCGCTATTCTGCTCTTTGATTTTGCTGTCATATCCTCAATTATAAACCCCCGCCTCTACAGCTTCAACATTTAAGCACACACTTTCCACTGCTTTTTTGAATTTTACTCTTTGCCATACTGAACTCAGCCCGTCCTGCCTGTCCCGAGTTTGTCGAGGGGAGCACTGTCGAAGGGTTGAGAAACAATTAAGAACTGTCATTCCTGCGAAACTTGTCCCGCCGTAAGGCGTCCCCAAGTGGACTTCGCGAAAGCGGGGAGCAGGAATCCACATGAGTCACGAGTTACGATCGACTGGTAACGCTTACGCCACCGCCGCCGTTTCCTCTTCAAACTCGCCGAATCTGACGCTTATCTTCTTGCTAACTCCCCGAATCTGCATCGTTATCCCGAACAGCACATCCGCAATACTCATCGTGCGTTTGGCGTGTGTGATTATAATGAACTGCGAATCCTTTTGAAACTCCCGCAGCAGTATATTGAAACGCTCGTTATTCGCCTCGTCCAGGGCCGCATCAACCTCATCGAGGAAACAGAACGGCGACGGCTTCGTCTTGAAAACCGCAAACAGCAATGCAATTGCCGTCATCGATTTTTCTCCGCCGCTCAGCAGCGATATACTCCGCGTCTCCTTGCCTGGCGGGCGGGCTACTACCTCTATACCCGCTTCGAGAATATCCTCGGCGTCCTCAAGCATTATGTCCGCCTTGCCCCCGCCGAACAGCTTGCGGAAAATCTCCTGGAAATGTCCCCTTATCTCCTCAAAGGTCTGCTGGAATTTCTCTCTGCTCTTTTTATTAAGCCGGTTTATCAATTGCTGCAGTTGCCCTCTGCTGCTGTTAAGGTCCTGAACCTGGTCGCTCAAAAAGTCATGCCGTTTTTCGAGGGTCTCCTGCTCATCTATCGCATCGATATTGACGTTCCCGAGCCTCTCAATCTTGCCCCGAAGCTCGGCTATCTCCTCTTTCACCTTGTCCCAGTCAACATCTTCCTGGCTGTAATTTTCATAAGCCTCGGCCAAATCAATCTGCAACTGTTCCTGCACCCTCTCAACCAAATCCTGCTGCCTCACCTCCAACTGGCTCAATTCTATTTTAAGCTCGTTAATTTTCTGATCAGCCTCTTCTTTCTCGGCGCGTCTGAGCCGGATAAGCTCTTCAGCCTGTTTTCGTTCTTCGAGCAGTCTCTCAATCTCTTTATGCAGCAATCGGCTGCTTTCCTGGTTCTTTTCTTTTTCTACAAACAGCTCCGAAACACCCGCCTCGCAGCTAAGAATGTCCCGCTGGGCCTGGGCCAGTTGCTCGCTGCAGTTTTGAATCTCCTCCTGTGCCGCCTCGGAGGCCGTCCGGTTCTCCTGCATCTGGCTTTGCAGGCTCGCGGTTATCTGCTTCAATGCCTTACTCTGTTCGGAAACCTGCCCTAAAGCCACCTTCAAATCAGTAAGCTTGTTTGCCAGTGTCTGCTGTTGTTCTTTTTGCTCGGCATATTTTGTTTCAAGCTCTTCTATGTGCGCCGTCCTCTGACTGTTTACCTCCTCCAGCTCCTCTAATTTCTGCTTCGAGTCGTACTCCTTCTGTACGGACTGGGCTATCTGTTCGGCCAGTATATCAATTTCGTTGGCCAATAAAGGTTCTTCCTGCCTGAGCCTTTGTATATTCTGTTCTATCAGGCTGAGCTTCGAGCCTACCTGCATCTTCTCCGTGTTCGCCTCATAGACGGCCGTCCGCAGGTCCTTATACAGCTCATCCAGATGCCCTTTCCTCTGATTGTTCCTCTCAATCTGGCTTTCAACCGCCTCGATTTCAGTTGCAATATTGGCGATGGTCTCCTGAAGCTGACGAAGCCGGCTTTTGCGCGATATTAAACCGCTCGCTCTGCCCAAAGGACCGAGCTTTATCATCCCGTCACCGCTTAAAAATTCACCCTTCAAAGTAACGAACTTAAATTCATCCGGCACCCTCCTGGCCAGCTCTACCGCCTCTTGTAAAGACTCGACAACTAAGGTCTTGCCGAGCAGCTTCCACGCCAGCGCCGCGTATTTACTGTCGAACTTTACAAATTCAACAAGTCTGCCTTTAACGCTCTCATATCCCGACCAGTCGTTTGTATCTACAAACGGCTCTATCTTATCAAGGCTTATGAAATTCACTCTGCCGTCAAGTTCTCGAATCGTCTCTATATCAGCCAGCATTCTGCTCGTGCTGTTGATTACAAGCGCATCGGTCTGCCCCTCGAGGGCTGCCTCGACTGCATTTGCATATTCCACGCCGGTTTCGATTGTTTCCGCTAATATTCCTTCGACGTAATCGAATTTATTGTTAATCGCCCTATCCTGCAAAATGCTCTTAACTCCCGCCTTAAGCCCTTCGCACCTTCTCTCCATATCCGTCAATATCGTCAGCTCGCTGTTCAGCGCGCTCCGCACCTCTTTGCTGTGGGCTAACCGTTTATTGTCCCCCGCTAAAGCAGCGTCCAGTTCTTCGCTTTTGGTGCGTTTGGATTCCAAGCTCTCCTTCAATTCACCCAACACCTTTTCGATGTCATTCTGGCGGGCGTTGTGCTGTGCCTTTTCGGTCAGCAGTCCCACTAATTCCGCACGTGCGGTTTCCGCCCGACCGGCAAGACGGTCTTTCTGTGACGATAAGCTGTTGCGGTAAACCGAAATGCTCTGCACCTCGTTATGAAGCTGTGCCGTCCTCCTTACTATGTCGATAATCCCGGATTTCTCATCTTCCAGATGCGCTTCTAAAGATGTGCACTCGGCATTCACTTGCTGGATAGTTTTTTGGATATCCTCAACCGCCCCGCTTTTCTCTTCCAGCATCTTTTCACAGTTTGCCAGCTCACTGCTGTATTGTGCCGAATTCTGTTCGAAGAGCTTCTTCTGCTCCCGAAGTCTTTCAATCTTCTCTCTCGCGGATTTCTCCCTCTCCTGCAGCTCCGAAATCCTCGCACGCAAAAAATCTATTCTTTGAAAACGCTGCTCGATTTTGCTGCGAACGGACACAAGGGAATTGTCCGTGTAGCTCAGCTTATGCTCGGTCTCTATTATTTCCTCGCCCAGATTGCTTATCAGGCTGTCCTGTTTTGCCACTTCCGCCGCCAGCCGCCCGAACTGTCCACTCATCTCATCAAGAACGGCCCCCTTGTCTTTCATCTGCCTGCGGTTCTTTGCATATTCGACAAGCGAGTAACTGACCTGAAGATCTTTGAGCCTCTGAGTATATTGCAGATAATTCCTTGCTTTACCCGCCTGCAGCTTTACACTTCGCAGTCTCTTGGCAACCTCGCCTAAAATATCTGCAAGCCGAAGAAGGTTCTGTTCCGTTCGCTCAAGTTTACGAAGGGCTTCTTTTTTGTGTGCCCTATACTTGCTTATGCCGGCCGCTTCTTCGAATATGAACCTTCTGTCCGTCTTCGATGCGCTTACCAAATACTCTATCTGGCCCTGCTCGAGAATCGAATAAGCCCTCGTCCCTATACCCGTATCCATAAACAACTCTCGAATATCCTTCAGCCGGCAGATTTTGTTGTTTATACGATACTCACTTTCACCGCTCTTATATATCTTTCGTGTTATCTGAATCTCGTCCGCTTCAATCGGCAGCTTCCGCGTCCCGGTACCATCAGGGTTGGATATAAACAGACTCACTTCAGCCGCGCCCAGAGGCTTTCTGCTGCTGCTGCCGCCGAATATCACATCCGCCATGTGCCCGCTTCGCAGGCTCTTGACACTTTGTTCTCCAAGTACCCATTTTACCGCATCCACAACGTTGCTTTTGCCGCAGCCGTTGGGCCCGACAATAGCCGTAATGGGAGAATCGAAAACGAAATCCGTTTTGTCCGCAAAACTCTTAAATCCATTTAGTACGATTTTTTCAAGTCTCATCTCTTATCCTGTTGTTAACGTCCGGTAACTATTAATAAAATACAAACGCACTGCTTTTAGTAAAATATGCAATATTGTTATCGGCCGAAGGACTGTTTTATCTTGATAATTAGCCGATTTTTGGTAAGGCTCCGGCCCAAAACTCCGCTTTTACTGCACCCTTCTCACACATCAGCTTCAAAAGAGCTATCATATCTGAATACGAAACACCTAAACCTCCCCGGCCCGGCTTACCTTCTTCTGTGGGCTTCTCGCAGAGCGTTCGGATAACGTCACTAAGTTCAAAAGAGCTTCTCAATTGCGCTACTACGCCGGGACGCCGCGGATGTTTGCGGATTATAGAGACATAGCCCTGACCGGACGGGGCGTTAATTGTTATATTACCGTCGTCTGAACGCACAAATGTGCCTTCACTGCATTCTATAGGAGCACCGAATAAAACAACTCGAGGCTGACCGCTGCGAGAAACAAAAACCGCTTTCTGTTGAGTTTGGGCTACTTGTTCCAAATAAAAATTATTTCCGACAAGCTCTTGTACCACAAAAATATCTTCTAATTTCCGCAATTGCTCGTAAGCGGCCAACCTCATGCGAGAATCATCGTCACGAAGCAGCCTCTGCGATATTCGAACCGCATCGTTCCGTCTGGCACCGGCGGTGATTGACTCAAGCGCCGCAATGCGATAAGCCGAACCTCCGTCTATAGCTATCTGTCTGAGAGTTGCCAGACCCACGTCACTGCCCAGATTAAGCATACATCTTGCTGCTCGCAGCCGTACCTCCTCATTCGCTGCTGTCAGCAAAGAACCCAGCCCGCCAAGACTTTGATTGCCTATGGCCTCAAGAGCAATTTCACTCGCATCAGCATCTTGCAAACCGGCAAGTTTCCTGATAAATATCTTTATTCTTTCACTGATAATTTCCATGCTCTGCGTAAGATAAGTCATCTCGATTATCGAAATGAATCTTTTCTTTTGCTCTTTATATTTAGCCGGAATTTTTACTTCCAGCCTGCCGGGCAAAACCACCTTCGCTGTTCCATTACCAAAAAGTTCGTTTATGCGATTCCGAACAATGTTTGTGGTTCTAAAATCAGGATTATGAAGTGCCAGAGTCACTTTGTACTCATCAATGACCTTTCCCCCGGCCAGGACATATCCTGTCTTTTTATTTGTCCCCGAAGTGCCGACTTTATTGAGAAATACCGGCCCTTTTGCATTGCCTACAACTTTTGTAATGATGCCGAAGGTCCCTGCCGTCTTAAGCTCCGTACCAAGCAGAAAGCCCCCTTCCAGAGAAGTCGTTTGTGTGCCGCTCAATGCAGATACTCTCACATCGAAATTCTCATTTATCGAAGCTATTGCCGGCATTATCCCCTCTACCAGTACCACCGCTGTATCCGAACCCCTTATAAATTTTTCAATATTTATATTGCGACTGGGAAATTGCGTCTGTATATGTTGTCCAAGATACGTCCGGATCTGTGGAGGACACTCCGCCGAACCCGTACCCTTCAATCCCACTACTAAACCGCATCCTTCGAGTCGTATCGATTCGGGCCATGACATCTCGACCAACGACCCTATCGTTGTGCCTAAATCTACCGCAGGTATAAGGTCCTTCGCCCCCCTGCCCTTTCTGTGCCCATCATCACAGCCGGCTATAAAGCAGCCGACAAGTACTGCTGCTGTTACAACAACCATTTTTCGAATAATAATATCCATTCGGCCGAAAACCTCAAAAAGCTTAATTTTACCGCTGAGAATTTAGCCTAAATACTACCCCGTCTAATCAACTCCGTCAAGTTTAATTTTCAGCCACAGCTCTACCTGTTATACCAGGGCTGTTACCTTTGATTATCTGTAAATATCGGATTGGTTCACAAAAAAAGGGCTGCTATTGTAACATTTACAGCCCTGACAATTATTCATTCAAGTGGATATTTCTAAAGTTTTCTACGCCTTCTCAGCCATCCGACAAGACCTACACCGATACTACCTAATAAAACAGCACCTGGTGCAGGAATTATGCCCGCGACGTTCTCCTGTCCGTTAGCGAATACAGTCACATCATAGATGTCTCTGGCACCCAAATAATTATCCAGGCTATCACCCCACATAATGGCCAGGCCATGATCAACAGGTCCACGGGCAACACCGCTTTCGCCGGAATACAGCGGCCGCGGTACGCCAATACCAAGCAAGCTCCAACTCTGAATATCACTCCACACTATGTTTGTGCCATGACCCCAGTACGCAGGTGGTTCAGGGCTCGGCTCGTAAAATTTGAAACCATAAGGCTGGTTGCCGGAGTTACCTGCGAAGTAGTATCTTATCCGCTTTTCCGTATTGGTGGGACCGACAATCTCCCATAGTGTTTGGCCACCTTGCGATGAAATAATGCCATAGTTTCCTGAGCTGTCGGTGATGACAACATTGCTATATGGATTGTTTCCAACGTTGGCACGCATGTAGGTAAATTCAAGATAATCGATGCTGCTAAGCGCCCAGCCATTGAAATAATCCGTGCCGTAATAAACCTTCTGGCCGGCCTTGGGAATTATAGCGGTTACGCCGGTGCCGTCCGGATACTCAACAATGGTGCCATAATCTCCGCTACCGTCGTTCGCGGGACGAAGGGCCACAGCATCGAACTCAATGGTAGTCGCGGCCTGAACCATACCGCTAATAGCTAATACCGCTACTACCCCAAAAAATATTAATATTCTTTTCTCCCTCATTACTCCTCCTTTTTTCAACCCCTTCACTAATTTTTTCGGGGGGGAGTCTATAGCGCAAACTCTCTCCCATTTTCGCAAAGACCTAATATTACTATTTTACCCAAATTAACTACTAATGTCAAATAATATTTACCTATTTTAACATTTTGGAGTAATTCTTCAAAATCCCCCATTACACCCCCCAAAAAGACCAAAAATCTGCTTAAATAGTCAATTAATTACTCACCAACCATCTGACAAATGATTGTTCTTGTTCTCGGCCTCGTATCAAAATCCACCAGGATTATTTGCTGCCACGTCCCTAACGTCATTCTGCCGTCAACAACAGGCACACTCATAGAAGGTCCCAGCAGCGTTGCCCGAACATGCGCATGCCCGTTATCATCGTGCCACGTCTCTTCATGTTCATACCGGCCGCGCTCGGGCGCTATCTTCTCAAAACACGCCTCGATATCGTTATTAACCAACCCGGGCTCATATTCCGTCGTCGTTATCCCCGCCGTCGAGCCAACGTTGAAAACCGTAACGGTCCCTTCCCTCAGACCCGATTGGCCCACAACCTTGCTGACCTGCTCGGTAATATTAACGACATCGCAGTTGCCCTTCGTTTTGACTTTGAGATTTTCCGTCTTAACCATTCGCTATAATCCTTATCTTCGGCAATATTATCCTTTAACAACAGCACCAAACATAACCAAAATTACGGATTTTCGCAAGCCCTGTAGTTTACTCGGCTTTAGACGGGCCTTCCGTCCTCCTTGTCATCCCGACCGGAGCAAAGCGAAGTGGAGGGATCTGGCCCACAGAATTTATCACCGACGCCAATCGGAAATTATGCCGAGCAATGCAAAATGGAACTTTTTACCCCTAATCCTTGGGTGGCACGCTCAAACTCGTTTGGGCGTGTTGGCAACCTTCTGCCTTCTGCCTTCTGCCATATAATGATATTTGCGAACAGTATGCTTGATTTTGAGTATAAATATTGAAAGAATAAAGGTTTTAGGAATATGCCAATGAAAACGCAAATGCAATTTACCCACAGAAATTGGCTGTCATACCTGACGCTTTTGTGCCTCGTCGCATCCGGCGGATTGGGAGAATGGTCACTAACCGCCCGGGCACAGACAGCCGCCTCCGTAAGCAGCTTGACCATCGATGATTTCAACAGGGCCGGAGGTCATAAAAACAGTCTCATCTGGACCTCGATAGCCGAACAGACGAAAGATTACGGCACAGCCGGCGGCAAAAATTTCGTACAAAACAGCAGCAGGTCATGCCTGAATATAAAGGAGCTTGTCCCCCGCAATAAAACCCTGACTCTCGTTGCAGCTAAACCAGTACTGGATAATAACAGTAACATAAATACCGCCGGCCATGACGGCATTTACCTCCGGGCAAAAGGCACACCCGGCCAAGTGTCTCTCGGAATATGGATAGAGAGCAAACAAAACGGACGACACCTTTATCAGGCAACAATTGAGCTGAAAAACCGCTGGCAGGAACTCCGGCTACCGTTTCGCGTATTCCGCTCGATGCCGCTCGGTATGGCCGCCAATGACCGGGAAATCTTCAGGATTGTCACCATCCCCAATCTCCGGCAAAAAACCGTTGAGATTTTCTTCGACGAGATTGGATTTTATAAGGAGCGGAATATGTACAACAAACTAACCGCCGCACAGCAGCGGATTATAATCAACAAGGGTACCGAACGGCCTTTCAGCGGCAAATATGACGACCATTACGAAAAAGGAACCTATACCTGCGCCCGATGCGGAGCAAAGCTCTATGAATCGTCTTCGAAGTTCAAGTCCGGCTGCGGCTGGCCCAGCTTCGACGACGAGATAGAAGGAGCCGTCAAACGGCAGCGCGATGCCGATGGCGTCCGCACAGAAATCCTTTGCAACAATTGCGGCGGACACCTCGGCCATGTCTTTCTCGGCGAGCAATCGACACCAAAGAATACGCGCCATTGCGTGAACTCTCTCTCGATGGACTTCATACCGGCCACAGAACAACAGCAGGCCGGCAAAGCAATATTCGCGTCCGGCTGTTTCTGGGGAACAGAGTATTATTTCAACAAGGCACCCGGCGTTATCTCCACTACCGTCGGATACACGGGCGGCCACTTGGACAATCCCACCTACAAGCAGGTCTGCACCGACAAAACAGGGCACGCCGAGGCCGTCGAGGTTTCGTATGATCCCGAAGTAATCAGCTACGAGCAGCTTGCAAAGCTGTTCTTTGAGACCCACGATTTTACCCAGCTTAACCGTCAGGGACCCGATATCGGTACGCAATATCGCTCCGCAATTTTCTATCTGGACGATGAGCAGAAAGAAATTGCTACTCAGCTTATCCAGACGCTTAAAACAAAACGCCACAACGTCAAAACTAAGGTTACTAAGGCTGATAAATTCTGGCCGGCAGAAGATTACCATCAGGATTATTACGACAAAACCAAAAAACTACCCTACTGCCATATTTACAGAAAAATCTTCTAAACCACTCCGTAGGGTGTGCAATTTGTTTGCACACGCGGTTTCTAAAGTAGTCGTAGGGGGTGCACTGCACACCATTCTGTTTACACGAGGTTCACCCAAACAGAGCCCAAAATGTAAATGAGGGGTCATTTAACTATCCTTAAACCCTATCCTTAAGAATCTGCTTGATTTTGTTGATTTTTGTTTTTAACTGTGAGCGTTTTTTGTCGAAAAATTCTCGATTTTTCGGTCAAATTTAGTCCGTCTAAAGCCGGATAAAAATTGAGAATTGAGTCCGTCCACGGAAGGCCGGATTCCGTCAAACAGATGCCGGATCTTTGACTTCGATTTTTTAGCGTTTTTTGTTGAAAATTGCTCGATTTTGAATGCTTTTTGTCAGTAATTTGTGTTACCGGAGGCCAACGGGGTAATCTCTAAATCAATCAATTATCACCAATAATGAAGAAAAGGCCGATAGTGTCGCGAGTTGCCAGCCCTTTGAGTATCTTG
>JABMRO010000162.1 GCA_013202635.1 Planctomycetota bacterium | reverse complement strand
CAACGTTGGCGGCGGTAAAGCCATTCATGGTTGCGGCGGTTGCAAAAACAGCATAAGGGAGGTCGTGTTCGAAGGCTGACCATTTGGTGAGGTCGTTTATAACGCCGGAACCGACTGCAAGGGCGATGTCGACAGGGGGGAACTGCTCATTAAGCCAGTTGTGAGTAGTGTCATCGCAAACAGGACTGCTATGGCCGGCATCAGGGACAATGATTTGGTGAACGGACCAGCCTTTTTCTTCAAGAGTGTCCCGCGCATGGCGACCGAGTATATCAAAGGTTCGCTGGTCGGCAATCAGAACAACACGACGCCCGTTAACGAAGGAGCCGAGCACTTTGGGTAAATGCACAAGGGCATCTTCTGAATAGATAATGTTTCTTATGGGAACCTTGTGGCTGCGTCCGCATCCACAAGTAAAGGTTGTATAGAGTAATTTATCAAGATTCATTACATAATCTTTTCGAGTATTACTTGTTGGCCTTCAGTAAATGGTGCGGCAGCGGCATCCTGGGGGCTGATTAGCATCAATTCATTTTGGTCTGAGTCGGCGGGTGGGCCGGCTTTGACGTGGACGGAATGCAGCCCTCCATACCACCAGCGGATATGGCTGGCGTATAACAGGTCGCCCGGTTCGGCTGCCATTTTATCCAGCGCTGATTGAGGGACGATGATCGTATTCTTTCCTGTGAGGCTTTGATCAATTTTGGCCAGGAGCCGGACTTTTTCACCTGGCCGCAGGTTAGGCCGGCCTCCTTTGAAATTACGCATAGCGTCAATTTGTGTCCCGGCGACAAGCCCTTTCAATTTTGCCTCGGGTTTTGGTTTGGTAAAAAATGTTACAGAGATACCAAGAGTTGCCGCCGCTGACAAACCAAACAAGGCCCGCATGAACTTATAGCTGTCCGGGCCCATGCCGAAATCAAAAGGCCCGACCAACAAATCCGGCCAGATGAAAGATAGGACTATTAGGATGGCACCACCGACGATGGTCACAAAAGCCGCCGCAGGGGTGTAGCGTTTCCAGATAATCCCGAGAAAGATAGCTGTCAGAACCGGCGGAGTGACGGCGGCGGTAAACATGCTGTGCGCTCCGTAAATGGTGTCCTTCATAAATACGGGAACCAGGGCCAGTCCCAGAGCGGCCGCACAGAGGCTCGTTATGCGCGCTACGCGGAGATAGTGTTTGTCGTTGCTTCCGGGCTTGACGTAAGGCCTCCAGATGTCATTTACGAATATCGCACTTACGGCATTTATAAGAGTATCGGCGGTACTCATCAATGCGGCGGTCAAGGCGGCGAGTACAAACCCGAAAACACCCGGGGAGCAAAGGAAATTAGCGGCTTTGACAAAAGAATCCGAAGCTTCGATAGATGCATCGCCATTGTTAACCAGTGCCCTGGCAATCCATCCACCACAACTGGTGGCGATGGCAGCAAGCGGAGCCAGTACGAGTATCCAGCAGACCACCATCCGACGAGAATCTTTAACGCTTTTTAGCGAGAGAAATCGCATGATAAAACCCTGGTGCATGAGCATAAGAGCCCCGGTGTTGGCCAATCCGTCCTGGACGTAGATGCCGATAAAGCTGAACTTGGGCGGCGCGTTGAAATCCGAAAAAGCATATTTATGTTCTTGGGGAATAAGTGCCCAGAATTTAGCAAAGCCGCCAAAGTGATAGATGGCAACAGCGAACAATCCGAGGCCTGCGATGAGCAATATTATTCCCTGGACAAGGTCGGTCATAATAACGGCCGTTTGCCCGCCGATATATACGTATAAGGCCACTGCCACTGCTGTTACTATCGCACCGGTCATAATCTGCCAGCCCAGGAGTGTGTGCAGCGTTTTGCCCAAGGTGATAAGATTGATACCGATGTATCCGACGAGGTAGAGCAGGATAATAAACGTGGCGGCGATGCGTGTTTTTTTATCAAAGCGTGCTTCAAGGTACTCGGGGATTGACTGGATTTTCATATAGTAAATAATTGGTATCCAGATCAGTACGAGGATTGGCATCCAAAACCAATCGTTGAGGTAGGACTGTGTGCTGGAAATGCCATACTGAAATCCGACGGTACTGTACTTGATGAAACTGTAGCTTCCGACGACTGTTGCGACGCACGAAAAAGAAATAAGCCACCATGAAAACCT
>JABMRO010000161.1 GCA_013202635.1 Planctomycetota bacterium | reverse complement strand
TTTCCCGGGCGGGCATAAATACGTCAGCTTTGCCGACATGATAGCCAAAAAACCTGAAAGGGTTATTGAGCTGGCGGTACGGAGAATGCTGCCCAAGAACAAACTCGCCAGGCAAATGCTGAAAAAGTTAAAGGTTTACAGAGG
Source organism: Planctomycetota bacterium (assembly GCA_013202635.1). Taxonomy (GTDB): domain Bacteria; phylum Planctomycetota; class Phycisphaerae; order Sedimentisphaerales; family Anaerobacaceae; genus NIOZ-UU13. Next base: position 19,201 of record JABMRO010000161.1, on the reverse strand, counting down.
CCCCGAGCACGAACACCAGGCCCAGAAACCAGAAAAAATAGAACTATTTAAGTAAAGAATACGAATTATGGCAGATATTCAAACAGATACCCAAACAGATACACTTAATGTAAACGTAAGTACTCAGAAAGACCGGAAGTCGGGCTCGTCCACTGGGCCAAAGGGTGGTTTCTGGTGGGGAACCGGCAGAAGAAAAAGCTCTGTAGCCCGTGTACGAATCAAACTCGGCGATGGCAAATTGCAGGTCAATAAGAAAGAGCTTAAAGAGTACTTTGTTCGGGAGCAGGACAGAAAAGCCGTGGTAGCCCCTCTGGTGACTGTTGATGCAAGAAAAACTTTTGATATATTTATCAACGTCAAAGGCGGCGGAACAACCGGACAGGCCGGTGCCTCACTTTTGGGAATTGCCCGGGCGCTGAAAAAGTATGATGGAAGCTATATGCAGGCCCTGCGGGACGGCGGACATCTTACACGCGACCCGAGAATGGTCGAAAGGAAAAAACCCGGACAAAGTGGAGCAAGGAAAAAATTCCAGTTCTCAAAGCGGTAATTCGCAAATTATTTTGGATTTTCAAAAGAGCCACTGGAGTTTCCGGTGGCTTTTTTATTTGGAGATATAAATTAAAATGTCAAGATTGGAGCATAAAACAAAGGGGGCCGCATTGATGGCTCTGGCGAGCGGTTTTTTCTGTATAGCTGGCTGCCTGGTCAAAAGCGGCTCATATATAGGCGCCTACAAGCTGGCTTTCTTCCGGTTCGTTATTGGGCTGGGACTTATCGCGACTGTCGCTATGTCGGGGCGGGCCAGGCTTGTCTTTGTCAACAAAAAGCTGCTGCTGCTGCGAGGTCTTACAGGAGGAACGGCTGTATTTATAACACTTTTGTGTATCACCAAGCTGGGACTCGGTAAAGGTGTGGTTATGATAAACTCATACCCGATCTTTGGAAGTATTATCAGTGCGATTTTCCTGAAAGAGAGGCTGCGGCTGTTCAACATATGGGCTATTCTGATGGCTATGGTGGGTATTTACTTCATAGCTTACGACAAACAGCAGGGCTTTTCATTGCTGGTCTTCGGCAGATATGAACTTTTGGCCGTCCTCGGTGCGGTGCTTGCCGGGTTCGCTGTTACGCTGATACGCAAGCTTCACGATACCGACAGCTCACTGGCGATTTACTTTTCCCAGTGTGCGGTCGGGATGTGGCTGGTCATAGCGCCTGCTTTGAGCAGTGAAGGAGTTGTTGACTTCAAAGGCGTTTTTATCCTGCTGGGCATCGGTACCAGCATCACTGTCGGTCAGCTTTTTATGACGGAAGGCTTTAAGTATGTGCCGGTCAAGACCGGTTCGTTGCTGATGATGTTCGAGACGGTATTGTGCTATGTAGCCGGCGTAGTAATATTCAGCGAACCTTTGACCTGGTCTTGCCTGTTGGGTTCGGTATTGGTCATTGGTGCTTGTGCGTCGGTCCTGCTGAGGAGGAAACTTGACCACTAAAGGCCAACATGATATTCTTGGCCAATACTTTACAATTGAAAGGAAGATGAAATGATAAAAGTTGCGATAATCGGGGCAAGCGGATATACCGGCTCCGAGTCGATACAGATTCTCCTGCGGCATGAGCAGGCGGAACTTACTTATCTAACCGCACTGCCCGAGGAATGTGGAGCGGTCGAGGACGTTTTCCCGCAATTTAAAGGACGCTGCCCATTGCAAATCGAGCCGCTGGACCTCGATAAACTATCGGAGTTGGCTGATGTTGCCCTTTGCTGTCTTCCTCATAAGGTCTCTATGGGATTCGTACCGAAACTCTTGGATGCCGGAGTGAAGGTGATTGATTTCAGTGCGGACTATCGGCTCAAAGATGTTGATGTTTATGAAAAGTACTATGTTAAGCATACCGATACTGAGAATCTTATGCATGCTGCCTTCGGCCTTCCTGAACTTTTCCGCGAGCGGATAAAAGGAGCCAGTCTCGTTGCCAATCCGGGATGCTATCCGACCGGAGCTTCGTTAGCCGTTGCTCCGCTGCTCAAAAAAGGCTTGATAGAAACAGAAAATGTCATCGTCAACTCAGTGACGGGATCATCAGGCGCGGGGATGAAACCTTCGAGTAAATTTCATTTTCCGAATATGAACGAGAATCTTTTTCCCTACGGCATCGGCACGCACCGCCATATGCCGGAGATAGAACAAATCATGACTGATGTCGTGGGAAAGAAGGTTACCGTGCTGTTTCAGCCGCACGTAGGGTCTTTCGATAGAGGGATTCTCTCGACGGTTTATTGTCAGCCGAAGACGAAGCTGAGCGATGAAGACCTGTCGAAGCTGTATCATGATTTCTACCAGGACGAGCCGTTTGTACAGGTGCGCAAGGATGCTCCCGCTGTTAAAGATGTAGCAGGGACAAACTATTGCCATATTTTTGTAGCCTGTGTTAAAGGCAAAATCGTTTGCTTTTCAGCGATTGACAATCTGGTCAAGGGTGCATCCGGCCAGGCGATCCAGAATATGAATATCATCTTCGGGCTTGAAGAAGCATTGGGTCTTAAATAGGAGTAAAATGACGAGTCGTGTACTTAACATTGCAACGTGTCAGTTTGCCGTTAGTGATTCGGTGAAGCGGAACTCAAAGAGGATCTGTGATTTTTTGCGCAAAGCGAAAAAGGCCAAAGCCGATATCGTTCATTTCTCAGAGTGTGCTCTTAGCGGGTATGTCGGCACTGACTTTCCGAATTTTGCCGGATACGATTGGGAACTGCTTAAAGAAGAGACCGAGAGGATTATGGCGATTGCCAGCGAACTTGAGCTTTGGGTTGTTCTGGGAAGTACACATAGATTGACAGAGCCGAACAAGCCACACAACAGCTTGTATCTTATCAATGCTGAGGGCAAGATTGTTGACCGCTATGATAAAAGATTCTGTACCACCGGCGATTTGCGCCGGATGACGCCGGGCAACAGGTTTGTGAACTTTACCATCAAGGGCGTTAAATGCTCACTGCTGATATGCTTTGATTTGCGATTTCCAGAACTTTATCGCCCGCTTTACACCGAAGGTGTCAACTGCGTTTTCCAGTCGTTTTACAACGCCCGTCAACAGGGCCCGAGCGTACATACCCACATTATGCGGCAGACGATGCAGTGCCGGGCTGCGACGAATTATTTCTGGGTAAGCTGTGCAAATTCGAGCGGTTATTATTCCCCATATCCATCTTGTTTTATCTGGCCGGACGGTAAAATAATAAAACAGCTAAGGCTGAATCGTCCCGGCATAATGGTTAATTCGGTTGATTTGAACAGGAAATTCTACGACCCGATGGCCGATTTCCGAGATATGGTTCTTGCCGGAGCCCTCAGCAATGGAAAAAAAACTATCGCAGACCGGCGCTCAAAAAACACAACAAGCCTTTAGATTTTAACCGCTTAAAGTTTTGCTCTAATAAGCAAATATCGTTTGACAAAAGGCGTTTGAGGATTATCATTGTTCTCTTTTGTGCAGTGATGGTATAAATCTGGTTTTGGGGCATGCCTTTTTCGTTGCATTGGGATCTTTTTTTACTTTTTTCTTTTCTGTGAATACTGATAATGAATGAGTTATTAAGTACAATTTTAGCAGAGTCCCAGGGGCTTAATATTTTCCTGCTTTTAGGTATAGCAATTTTTGGCGGGACGGTGGGGGCCAAGATAATTCAACAACTGCATATTCCCCAGATAATCGGTTACATAATTATAGGCGTAATACTTGGGCCGGTGCTGGGTGTTATTTCACCTAAGACAATAGAGGCTCTCGAACCAATCAACCTGTTCACATTGGGGATTATCGGTTTTTTAATTGGCGGTGAGCTTAAACGCAATGTCTTTGTAAAGTTTGGCAGGCAGGTCCCCGCTATTTTGCTGTTCGAAGGCGGAATAGCCTTTTTATTGGTCGGGTCTCTTTCTTTTGCTGCACTTTGTTTGTTCTTTGACTGGCACATGGCATTGGCGGTTGGAGTAGTATTCGGGGCCATCTGTTCGGCGACAGACCCGGCTTCAACTGTAAGTGTATTGTGGGAATACAAGACACGCGGGCCTCTTACAACGATGCTCACCGCGATCGTTGCGCTCGATGATGCGCTTGCTCTTATTTTGTATATTATAAGCATCAGTTTGGCGACTTTCCTTACCGGCCATAAGGAAGCTGGTCTTCTTAAAATGATGTTTCATTCATTTTATGAAGTTATCGGCTCTCTGGGACTGGGTCTGGCGGCGGGCCTGATATTAAGATGGATTATAAAGCAGCTTGATGATGAAGAGAAAATCCTGGTTTTTTCAATCGGTCTTTTAGTGCTGACTATCGGCCTGGCTATAAAACTGGAGTTCGATGTAATTCTGTCATCTATGGCTTGTGGCGCGACTTTGATAAACCTTTCGCCTCGTCGCAGTCTGAGAAGTTTTGAAATTGTCCGCAAATTTTCTCCACCTGTTTATATTCTGTTTTTTGTGATTATCGGCGCCCGGCTGAACATAAGTATGAAAGGCCAAATCTGGCTGTTGGCTCTTGTTTATGTTTTTGGAAGTGTTGTAGGCAAGACTACAGGTTCGTATGTTGGTTCGGTTTATTCAAAGGCAGTCTCCCCAATCAGGAAATATCTGGGCTTTTGTTTGTATCAACAGGGCACTATTGCAATTGCTCTGCTGATTGTGTCAAGTCATCGATTTGAAGGACCTGTCAGGGATATGATGCTCTCGGTGATAATATTAGGGGTCTTTATACTTCAGTTCATCGGTCCGTTGTGTACGAAGATAGGCCTGAAAAAAGCCGGCGAAGTGGGGATGAATATTACCGAAGAAGACCTTATTAAGACGAAAAGTGTCGGTGATGTTATGGATACCGAGGTGCCGGTTATCTCGGCGGGAATGTCTCTGAGTGAAGTTATCAAAGTAGTCAGCAGTACCAATAATTTCTTCTACTCGGTTGTTGACAATGAAAACAAGTTAATAGGCGGCATAACGCTGGATGATATCAGAAGCACTTTTGCCACACAGGAGCTGAACGACTGGCTGGTGGCTCTGGATATAGTCGAGCCTGTCATTGTCAAGGTAACACCTGATGTGCCTTTGGCTGAGGCATTTGAGAGAGCAAAGAATCTTGACCTTGAGCACCTGCCGGTTGTGAATTCAAGTGAAGACGACGGATTTATTGGTGTTTTGAATTGTTGTGCAGTTCGCAGGTCTCTGAGCGCCGAGGTATTGTCAAGACAACAAAAAGCCGATAGTATGGCGTAAATGTAGTGCTTTGATTTGGCTCTGAGAGGCAGAAAAGTTTTTTTTCTTGTGGTGGAATCTTGAAGCGGTTTTCGTTTTCGAAAGAGAAAAGGCTCATCAACAACCGGCAGTTCAAATCTGTTTTGGATCGCGGCTGGCGTCTGAGCAACGGGCTGCTTACGTTGTACATGGCCGAAAACGATTGCAGCTTTGCTCGACTTGGGGTATCTGTAGGCAAATCATGCGGAGGTGCGGTTATTCGTAACCGTTTGAAGCGGCTGCTGCGTGAGGCGTTTCGGCAGAGCCAGGACGTGATTCCGGCCGGCTTTGATTATTTGCTTATGATTTCGCCCCGTTGGCTGAAAAAGACCGGCACCGGAAAAGCTCAGAGGCAACCGACATTTGAGCAGGTAAAGAGCTCGTTTTTGGCCCTGGTCAAATTGGCTGATTTGTCAATATAACATAAGGTGATTTTATGACTCCGAAAGAACGAATTTATGCGATTTTAAAGGGCAATTCTTACGACCGTCCCGCCGTTACTCCTATCTTTATGGCCTGGGCGGCCAATTTCATCGGGCGTTCATACAGAGATTATTATCTCGATGGTGACGTCCTGGCTCAGGCACAGCTTGCGGTCACACGGGCGTTTAATATCGACCAGATAAGTGCGATAAGCGATCCCTGGCGTGAAGCATCTGCTTATGGGATGGAATTCGAATATCCGCCCGAAGGGGTTGGAAGGCCGAAGGATGTGTTCCTAAAGACCCGCGAAGACATACCTTGCTTGAAGCCGTTTGATATCGAAAATGCCGCCCGGACGAAGCAGCGAATTGAAAGTGTGCATAAGATGGCCTCTGAAATCGGGCAAACTCACAGCGTTCTTGGCTGGGTGGAAGGTCCGTTGGCGGAATATGGCGACCTGCGCGGGGTTGAAAATGCGATGCTTGACCTTATAGACAGGCCGGACCTGTTCCTTGAAGCAGGCAACATTATCGTCCAGAATGCAATTACCTTTGCCGTAGCTCAGGTAAAGGCCGGCGCGGACATGATTGGTGTTGGTGATTCGGCAGCGAGCCTGATTGCTCCGAAGATGTATGCCGAGCTTGTAATGCCTTTGGAGCAGAAACTGATAGCGGCTGTTCACGAGGCCGGAGCCGCGGCGAAACTGCATGTCTGCGGGGATATAACAAATATCGTACAACACATGGCCCAAAGTGGAACAGATATCATAGATGTTGACTGGATGGTCCCGCTCAAGATGGCCAGGGAGCTTGTCCCTAAGGGACTTGCCGGATCCGAGGTTACTCTGTGCGGTAATATGAATCCGGCCGGTGTCTTGTTTGATGGCAGCAGCCAGGATGTAGCCGATGCCGCCAGGCAGTGCCTTATAGATGTCCCGGACAAGTTCATTTTAATGCCGGGCTGTGAAGTACCACCCGCCACGCCAGAAAAGAATATTCGAGCTTTCTGCCCCAGCGAAGGCTGCCTGATTCGGGAAGAATTGAAGTGTTGAAAGTTGCTTTTTCAACCTTCAACAGATGTTAAAATTTAGCTGTATTAATCGGTGGATGCTTATTAAGTTCGACGGAGGCTGTATTTCTTAGAGTATTTATGGTCTTAGAATAACGACGTGGCCGTCAAAGTTGCCTTCTCTTATGTATGAACAATGAAGCGGCACCGGCCCGGCATGGATAACAATGTCACCACCGTCCAAAAGCCCGTCTTTGTTCACATCTTCGAAAAGAGCACCAATATGTTGATACTGTTTGCTGCCGCTATAACGGACAGCTATAAAATCACCCGGATTGATGTCCCTTGCCCACTTCAACTGCTTATCAGGAGTTCCTTGCAATATATCAAATTCCTCAACATGCCGCCACTGGCTGACTAACATCGCTACGTTGTAGTTTTTTGTAATCGGTTTGTTCTTCCACTTCCCATAGGCTGCCATTAGCACGTCGGCACAATCCGTTCCGATATAGTTACTGCTTTGGTACGTAATTGAGCCGAATAATCCCGGCACGTTAAAAAAAGAAGTCAGGTACCCAATATACCCATTTCCATCTCTTATCGAGACTCGAAACACCTTTGGCGACAGTCCCTTTTCGTCGGAATCTTCAATCCCCGGCGATCTGTAAATCTTATCTTCTTGTGCGATTTCAGCCTGAAACCAGAAGCTGCCGACGTCTTTGTGATAGAATCGGGAATTTTCAGCCTTGTCCTGAGAGGAGCGGTACGAGAACGATTCTTTGTCTCGAACTTCGGGGTCATTTTCATCGTCAAATGGCTTTATCTGCCAATGATCTTGAAATTTGGTCAGTTCTTTCCTGTGGTAATCTATTTTGGCCAAACCGACCCATTTATATGGGTCTTTCTCCCATGGAAAATTAGCGTTTTTGTAAATCTTTGAGATATCGGGAATTATCTGATACCATCTTATCTTCACTTCGGGAACTCTATCGACTTTTAACACAACTTTTCGGTCTTTCAATGGATAAATCGCCGTATCCTTTACCCAGAGGCCGCCGTCAATACTCGATTGAATCAGAATGGTAGGGCAATTGTGTTTTACACAGTCTGCGAAGATATCTCTTTCAGGAACTACCGATACTTCTTTTTTGGTCGCTTCATTCCATACGTGAGATTTCTCAGCTGCCTTTGGCGGCTTTGCCGAAACTCTATCCTGGGTGTGCTTATGTGGCTCTGCCAACTTAAGGCACTGCATTGTGAAGAAATAAGCAAACGTCCCCACGATGGTAGTAATTGCCGCCACAGAAATAATCTTCGAACGATTCACGGTTCATGCTCCCGATATTTAAATGAGTATGACAAGTCTTGTAAATCTTGCTGTCAAGCAGTTTATATAGAGCAGTTTTTGACAAGATTGCGCGAAATTTCGATGTTGTTATGACCTGAAAAGTTATGGCAAAGCAGTTTTGATTCTTTAGCCGTTTATCAACAGATAGGCCCTGATGAGTTCGGCCACACTCCATGACTGGGCGATACATCCTCTTGGTTTATGAGGCATATCTCCGTCGAATATCTCCGAGACGGACCCGAGGCAGCTATCTTCATTTAAGTGCCGCAGGAGGGGCTTAATAAATTCGGCGGCCTTTTTCCTGCTTTTGCGGCTGAATCCGTTGACCTTCAGGAAGCTTTCTACAAACGGTCCTAACAGAAACGCCCAGACTGTACCCTGGTGATAAGCTTCGTCACGTTGTTGTTGTGGACCGGTGTATATACCCTGATAGCGGCTGTTCTGAACGTTCAATGTTCTCAGGCCGTAAGGCGTTAACAACTGGTTTTGCACCGCCTTTACGACTGATTTTTGTTGTGATGGTGACAATGGCGAATATGGAAGTGAAACCGCGAATATCTGGTTCGGCCGGAGACTGTCATCGACTGCCCCGTCAGGCAAAATGCAGTCATTTAAGTAACCCTTGCTTTTGTTCCAGAACAGTTCGCAAAAGCTCGTCCGAACTTTATCTGCCATCTGTTTGTACTGCTCTGCGTTTTCTGTATCCAGGCCGGGTTGATGTTGGGCGAGGAGGCAGAGAGAATTATACCACAGGGCGTTGACCTCGACCGCTTTGCCGCATCTGGGTGTAAAAGCGACCCCATCATACTTGGCGTCCATCCAGGTTAGCTGAGTCTGGTCGTTGCCTGCCGTTATCAGCCCATCGGTGTCGGCGTGGATATCGAAGCGCGTGCCTTTATGGTAGGACTCTATAATCCAGCGGATTGTCGGCATAAGCTCCTGATTGAAGGTGTTTGAATCGCCGCCGGCCTGAAGGTATTGAAAAGCCGCGTTGATAAACCAAAGAGAAGCATCGACGCTGTTAAAGTAAGTTGTGCCGCTCCTGTCATCGAAACGATTTGGAATCATACCCTCATCCGCTGCTGAGGCAAACGTGGTCAGGACTGACTTTGCCTCGTCAAACCTGCCGGTTGCCAGTAACAAACCCGGCAAGGCTATAAAAGCATCTCTGCCCCAGTCTGCGAACCATGGATAGCCGGCCAAAATAGTGGTTCTCTGGTGATTGTTTGTTTGTCGTTTTACAATAAACTCCTCGGCAGTCAGACAAAGCGTCTCGAAAATCGATGCTCGATTCCCGTTTCTCGATACTCCCATCGAGCCGGCTTTATGTTTTATGTTTTCCTGGTGCCTGAGCAAATCTTCGCGGACTGTATCAATATCAAGCTTGGTTAGCTCATCGGGCTTATAGCGGGCCCACGGTGGGCTCAGGTTTGCCCATAAAACAATCTTGGTCGGTGTTTCCATCCGGCACTTAAAAAAGCCGGGTGTCCACAGGTCTTCAGTAAACTCCTGACCTCTTTCCCTGTTGTTGCGATATACGAAATTAAACCACCATTGACGATCAACGACAAAGTTCACGGATGGGCAGTTCAGCAATAACTCACAGCTATTCGGGACATCATGACGAACCAGCACGCTGTCGCCGAGCCGTTTGGCACATAATGGAGCGTGAGAATGCTGTAGGGTGTGGAAGTCTCTGAGGCCGACGAAAGGTCTTGAAACAAAATCCAGCGGTTCCGGAACGCTGGTAAAATCATAGACCAGGGCTACGGTATCTTTATCGCGGAGAAGATATATGGATTTAGTCAGTTTGAGTTTGTCCAGTTCGTAGTCGAAATGTACCCCGAAATCCTGTCGGAATTGTTTTAGAAGGCTATGGCCGGCCGGGGTGAATTTGTCGTTGAATTCGAACGTTGAAAGGTTAAATGACTGTCCTTTAACAATAACCATCTCCAGACAATTGGCCAATGCCATTATCCTGTTAACCGGCGGGTTAAGAGAGCCGATAAGCAGTCCGTGATATCCTCTCGTATTGCAGCCGGCGATGGTTGATGATGCGTAGCTGCCGCGTTCGTTGGTCAATAGCCATTCTCTCGTCAATAAATGCTCGATAGGTTGATTGGCGGTTGATATGGATACTGCTGCCGGGCTTCCATTCCGAGACTTGTTGCCGAACAAAGACCATTTATTTTCAGCTTTTTGCAATGCTAACACAATTTTACTCCGAAAAGCATCATAGTGAGAAAATGTATCGTGGGAAAATGTCAGGCTTCCTAAAAATCCTTTTCCTGTATTATATTACTCCGTTATCAAGTTTTGTTGGAGGACCTTTCGACTCCGCCCAGGGCGAAAAAAAACTTACCACCTTCATGCTGAGCGAAGACCAAGCAAGGACATCTATTTTGCTCCGGCAGAACTGACGGACAAGTCGGACGGTTTATTATTTCGTGAACCGGCTCGCACAAATCCCTCTGTCTTTTGTTTTAGTGCGAGAGAAGCAGCATCACCGTCTGCCGGCTTGCGGCAGCGACTGTGAAGATTACCTAATACATTCATAAAGTTTATATAAGAGTCGTAAGGTGAATTATAGGGATTAAAATATTTATGCACGTCGCCGTCTGCAAAATATTTTGTACACATATAATAGAAATGGTCCGATACCTGCAATTTTCGCCAGTCAGCAATGATTTTTTCGTTGGCGGTTTGTTTGATTTTCTTTTCAAGCCGGTAAAGTTCGTGGATAGCATTGGATTGCATCGCGTTTCCGACCCAGGCCGAGAGGTCTCTTTCGATATCAGCCCAGCTTATCACGTGCGGCACGTCAACTATCCCAACAGGTTGATAACTTTGCACTACCTCGCTTGGAGTCTTAAAATTATTGTCCGGATGCCTTAAAATCGTTTCCGGCAGATGTCGCATGAAATCGAATATACCGGTGTCTTCCCATTGGTGTTCGCCGAATGTCTCATAGTCCATAAACAGATTGACCACATTGCCGTTTCCGTTTACATTGCTTATCCATTGGGCGAATTTATCGGCCGTCAAAGGCCACTGGGTCCAGTCTCGGTTCGAAAATCTAAATGCAATGTCATCACTGAGCGAATAGTTTTTCAGTAAAAGTTTCAAATTATTGCAGTCTCTCGGCTTATAGACAAAATTCGGGCTTCGATAGCCTAAGATATGATCTGCCCCTTCGGTTATTATCGCGTCAAAATTTCCTGTTGACTCGATAAGTGTGGCCAACTCGTTATTGTATATCAGTTCCGTGTTTCTGAATATCCGGGGCTTTTGGCCGAAATAGTTGTTAATAGTTTCAGTGTGCTTGTTCACCTGATCTACGAATTCGTTGCGGGAGTATAAAAAACTCAGACTGTGATAATATGTCTCGGCCAGAAATTCTACGCAGCCGGTTTGGGCAAGAGCGTCAAATGTGCTTATGACTTCCGGCGAAAATGTCAGCAACTGCTCCAACAATACGCCTGTAATGCTGTATGCCACTTTGAATCGACCGTCGAATCTGTTAATCAAGTCAAGGATCAATCGATTCGTGGGAAGATAACATTTGTTTGCAACCTTCCGGCAAATAGAAGCATTTTTGTAATCGTCGAAATAACGGTCGTTTTTGTCAAACACCGTATAGTGTCTCAACCGTATGGGCTGATGAACTTGAAAATAAAAACATACAGAAGGCATAATCTCTTATCTCGTATTGTGTCTATTCCTTGTGTGATTCTATTAAACCGCAACCTGTGTCTTTTCATAAATTCTGAGACACTTGGCTGCTGCGTCTTTCCATCGTAATTTTCTCACCTCAAAATTGCCGTGGTTCGCCAAGGTTTCTCGCAGCGGTGGATATTTCAATACCGCTATCATCTTGTTGGCAATTTCATTTGTGTCCCAGAAGTCAACTTTCAGAGCATGTGTCAAAACTTCTGATACACCACTTTGCTTGCTTATTATGACTGGAACATCGTGGTTCAAAGCCTCCAGCGGTGCGATTCCAAATGGTTCCGATACAGAAGGCATTACGTACAGGTCAGCCATTTGATATATTTTTTGGACTTCTTCGCCTCGCAAAAAGCCTGTGAACAGCACCTTATGTCCGATGCCGAGTTCTGCCGCCATTTCAATCGAGCGGTGCATCATATCGCCGGAGCCGACCATAACAAACTTGACATTATCCATCAGATCCAGGACTTTCTTTGCCGCTTGCAGAAAATAGTCCGGGCCTTTTTGCATTGTGATTCGGCCCAAAAACAGGACAATTTTCTCATCTTTATTGATGCCGGTTTCGGCCAGAGACCAGTTGCCGTTGCGCTCGACGCCGTTATATACCACTTCCACATTTTCACCGCTAATACCATATCGGTTGATTATCGTATTTCGGGTGAAATGACTAACAGCGATGACTTTGTTTGCCCGTTCCATACCCTCCCGTTCGATGTCGTAAATCATCTGGTTGACGTGCTCACCGCTGCGGTCGAATTCTGTCGAATGTACGTGCACAATCAGCGGTTTTCCGCATATACTTGCTACCGCGATTCCCGCCTGATAGGTCATCCAGTCATGGGCGTGGACAATGTCAAACTGCTCTTTTTTAGCCAATTCAGCAGCAATCGCAGCATAGCGATAGACCTCTGTGTACATATCCCTGCTGTAGTCATCACTGCTGATGATTTGGCCGGCTCCGCTGATGTTGCCGCCGAGTGATTTTTGTTTTTGTCTTAGAGTTTCTTCGATTTGACGACTGTAAGAATCCGGTGTTGAGTATGGTTGCAGCGCTGAGTTGATTGCGTGAAATCTTACGTTTTTGAGTTCGCCGAACTTAAAGGATGCTGAGGACGCCCAGGAGTTCGGGCTTAGCAGCTTCACATGAGTAACATAGCTGCTCTCGACCATTTTTGGCAGAATGAAAATAACTTCCAGGCCAAGTTGGTCCATCGCCTTGGTGAGTCCGTAGCAGGCTGTGCCCAGGCCACCGCTGATAAACGGTGGAAATTCCCAACCTAACATGAAAATTTTCATGCTGTTCTCTTTCGTAATTGCTTATTCAACAAGAAGTTACAATAGACTTCCTGCTCGGCCTTACATATTAACATATACCATATACACCCTGCTCAGCTGCTTGGCAGTGTCGGCCACTATTAGTAATGAGGCCATTATCGGTAAGAATTTATACACTCTTAACCGGAAGCCGGTACAAAATACGTTACTTAGTCCAAATACTATCTATTTATAAATCGGAGTTTTCACGGCTGGAAGTTCAAACAATTTTCCAAAATATGTGAATTTTGACGTTGATATGATACATTTTATAGGCCGATGGCCGATAGGAATACGGGTTGTAATAATTATCCCTGTTAAAGCTCAATACAGGCTCTGCTTCACGCTTATTTATGATTATCGGAACAAAATTGGCTGGTTTGAGTCAAAAAACGCTGAAAAATTGCAAATCCTGCTATCGGTTTTTTAGTCAAAAAAGGAGTGTGCTTGGATATTTTTCTGGGACCTGTACAACAAGCCGTTCCGCTGCCGAAAAAAAACAGAACGGCTTATTTTAAACAACACTGCCGCAAACGTAACATGTTTGACCAAAAGACGTTAACGAGTAACTTATTGTTCCTGTTAGAAAAAAACGCCGATGAGCTTCTAACGGGGGACCTACAGATCTTGTGCCTTGACTGTGCTGCGGCGATTGGCCTGAGTTCGGGTTATGGCAGCGTCAAGGATACAATAGACCTTATCACTGATTGCCTCGAGGGCGTCGGATGAGGTCATCATCTTTTTACTTTTGATGTAGGCCTTAACTTTGCTTGCTACAATCAAAGATTCTTTGTTTGCCATTCTGAAATCCTCCCTGTTAAAAGGTTAAACTGTAATTACGCCGATACAAAATCCTTAAGTCCGGCACATCATTGGCGTTGTTATTACATATAATCGACAGAGTTTGCAACAAAAAAATATGTTTAAAAACTAATTTTTTACAATAATTGAAACGGCAGTTAAAAAGCAGTCGCGATAGCCGGAACCAACAAATCAAAATTTTTCGTTTAAGTTCGTAAATTTTGATAATTTATGGGGTCTAATTTGACGAAAACATTCAAAAGAGGGGCTTTTGATGGCCTGTCTATATACGCCGGGATAATTAAAAAGAGAGGATAGTGAACGTTGGAAAGGGCATTTAGTTAGTGCCCGAGTTTGTTGTGGAGGAATAAAATGGCAAAACGTTCCAAAAAAGTGCATAGACCTCAGGCCAAACTGCAGGGGTACGTTGTTGTTGCTTTTGCCGAGGATTTGGAGCAGGCCAGAGAGTTTAAATCTCTCCTGGAAGTCAATGATGTCTCTGCCGTAATAAGTGAACAGAAAGAGCAGTCATCATTAGATTCCAATGAAATCGCAGTTATGGTTCCTGAAGATTTTCTCGACGAAGCGCACGTAATAATTGAGTCGCAGCAGGCCTATGATGATTTCTATGATTACGCGCTGGAAGACGGAGACGCCGGCGATTTCGACGACGATTTTTTTGAAGATGACTTTTAGTCTTCTAAACACCGTCGAATTCAAAAGCTCGAACAGTCTCTTGTAATTGAAGCCGGCGTAGTTATTAACTGCTTTCGAATCCGTCAGGCTAACAAAGTAAAAAAATAAGGTCTAATATATGGATAAAGAACATATTACTGAGGAGCATCGCAAAGACCATGACCGCAGGTGTAATGTTGTTGACAGACGTTTGGGGCTGGACCGCCGCCGGGGGCCGGGCAGACGGCTGAGCGATGAACGAAAAGCAGCCGAACAGGGCCAGATGTCCGATGAGCAGTTTGAATTTCTTTTGGCCATAGATGAATACAAAAAGAAGAACGCAAAACGTTTTCCAACCTGGACAGAGGTCTTTGAAGTCATAAAGGCGCTGGGCTATCGCAAAGTTGCCGAGCCGCAATCCCTTAAACCGTTTGTCAAAGAACCCAAACCTGACAAGGTGCCTTTGGAAACCTGACAGGTTTTTTTTCGGGTGGCTCCAAGGTTTGCCTTGGAGATTTATACCGTTTTATTTAGTCCGTCGATTTGTTCGGCGGATTTTTTTCTATACTCTGTACGCTATAAGCTAAACGCTGTTTTCTATTGTCCTCCTGCCTGTTCGTCAACGCTTTTCAGCAAACATACAGAAAACTTTGCTACACGCAAACGCCATCCAAAAAACGTGGGAAATTCGGTTGACATTTTCACGCTGTTGTGTCATTATATAAAGCACTGAATTTGGTTTTTTAACCTCAGAGGTGGTTCGGAAACTTAAGCTTCGGCTCAGCATCACGAATAACACCGAAACCAGCTCGAATTAGAAAGGAGAACCTATGAACAACGATAAGCTTTCACGAAGAGATTTTATGCGTAATACATCTCTTGTGGCTGCGGGTACGATTGCCGGTGCATTAGCGGGCGAGGGACAGGCCGGCAGCTTTGTCCACACATCGAAGATTCTGAATTTTCACCCGAAGATGACCTACCGGCGGATGGGCAAGACCAATCTGATGGTCTCCGAGGTCAGTCTGGGCGGTCACTGGAAGAATCGCAATGCCGGCAGGTACTGGGACAGTTTTGCCAATGAGGAAGTGCCGGCTGACGTCGCCAGGAACCGCACCGACGTTGTGAGTGCCTGCATCGATTCGGGCATCAATTACCTCGACATTACCACCGCGGCTGAGTGTCTATGCTATGGAGCAGCCATTAAGGGTCGTCGCGAAAAGATGTATGTCGGCGCCGATATTCACAACCTCGGCCCGCGAGGCTCTGATCGCTGTAACATAAAGGACCAGACCCTCAACGTCGATACATGCCTGCGACTGCTCAAGACGGATTACCTCGACATCTGGCGTCCACAGGCCAAAATGGCAGGGAAACTCGGGACAAATCAGCTCAATACAGACCCTGAAGTTGAATCCATGATAGAGACCTTCCAGAAGCTGCGCAAAGCCGGAAAGGTTCGCCATCTTGGTATGTCCTGTCATTGCCGTCCCTGGTTCGAGCACGTTTTAAATAAGTACCCCCAGTTCGAGATGGTAATCTTCCCCTGCAGTGCAAAGACCAAGGTAAAAGGCCAGTCTCCGGTAGCCGGTAACATTGAAGAGACCAATCCGGGCCATGGGTCCGACCAGACGCAGAGTATATTCGAAGTTGTTCGCAAGCAGGATGTTGGTATCGTAACGATTAAGCCATTCTTCGGTGGCAGCGTCTTCAAGAGTTACGGCAAAGTAAAGTTCCCGGTTATGGGCGTCGGCAGTAAGACGGAAAATGACCTTGCCCGGCTGACGCTTCAGTGCATTCTTGCCAACGAGGCCATCACGGCTACGGTGCCGGGGGTGTCAACGGTTTATGAAGTTGAGAACGCCGCCCGTGCTTCATATACCCGGTCGCTTGGGATGTCGGCTGCGGATAAGCAATGGCTGATGGATATTACCGAGCAGCAGTGGGCGAATCTGCCACAGGAATACGAGTGGCTGCGCGATTGGGAAGTTGTTTAGCAGTTTTTCGAGCAATCGATACTTTGATGATTAACTTTGATGGCGGTCAAGAACGGACCTGCTGGATTCTATGATATTTCGATTGGCGGCAGGTGTATAACAGCACCTGCCGCTTTAGTTTAATCTAATACGAGGAGAAAACCGGTGCACTTGAACAAACGAAACAATTTGTATCTTGCAGGGGGGATAATTATATTTGCGGTTTTTGTATGTGCGTTCACAGTTGGTTTTGCCCAGGAATCACAGGCTGAAAAACCGGGTGGAAACAGCAAGTGTTACGTTTGTCATGCGGCCATGAAGACCGAGGAGCTCACGACAAGCCATCTGGATATGGATGTTACCTGTGACGAATGCCACGGTTTATCTACCGAGCACATGCACGATGAGATGCTGATGACCCAGCCTGACCTTCTGTTCGGCCGGTCGGAAGTAAATAAGATGTGCTCTAATCCTTCGTGCCACAAGCCGGGCGGAGAACGCAGTGTTTATGGCCTTGCGGATCACGATTCTGAAGCTGTAGAGGCCTTTTTCAAGAAATGGCGCGGCCGGATACGTCCGAACGGCCGGGCCGCTACGCATGATTCAGTCTGCACGGACTGCCACGGCACGCACAACATCACAAAAGCGACGGAACAACAAACCGGAAATGAGCAGGCTGTAGAATGGGCCGCTGTATTCAACGGCAGCGACCTTACAGGCTGGCGGCCTTCCGGCGATGCTTCCTGGACTGTTAAGCGGGGTAGAATCGTTGTCAAGCCGGGGGCGAAGGGCAAAGGCGGTGTTCTCTGGACAAAAGACGAGTACGAGGATTACCTGTTGGCGGTAACGTTCCAGGCCGCATGGCCCATCCACGCCGGAATCTGGCTTCGAGGTACAGGCCAAGAGCAGGATGTGGAGAGAGGGACGCGAATTGAGATATTCGACAGTAAGAAATCCATGGCCTTTACCGGCAGCGTAACTGTTCAGGGAAAAGGGCTGGTGCTGGCTAACTTGCGCGATGACCTCGTGGATAAGGAGAGCTGGAATACGCTCTCGGCCAGGGTCCAGGGCGATAGAATCCAGGTCTGGCTGAACGGAGCAGAAATCGGCGTTGTCCGTGCGGCAGGGCCCGCTAAAGGGAAAATAGGGCTGTATATCCAGGGGCAAACCGCATCCAGATCAACGGAGCTGCAGGTCCGCGAAGTCCAAATCCAAAAGCTGCGTAAAACAGAATAAAAGAACACAGAAAATTAAACTAAGCGAGATACGAGACCTGTCCTGAATTAATCGAAGCCATGAGTGTAGCTGATTGATTACGGATTATATGGTTTATGTATAATGGAAAGCTCAGCGGTCCTTATTCGTATCTCGTGAATCAAGGTTCTTATGGTGTGCGGACTTCGGTGAGATCACGAGCCGTGCACACCATACGATATTATTGTTTTGTTAATGGTCTATGCCGGCCCAGATAACGGCGATGTTCGGGTTGCCTGTGTACGAGGTCTTCAGGAGACGATAGATGCCGGGCAAGTTTTCCTGAAGCTGTTGGGCCGAGAGGTATTGTCCCAGTATCTTGCCATCTTTTGTCGTTACGTTGTAGAGAGGTTCGGTTTGTCCAGAGAGAACAGTAACGACCTCGTTTTTCGTTTTAATATGTACAATGACCGGGAGTTTACCCTTTGGTTCTTGAGTCGGAGCGAGTGCGGATTGGTTAGTGCATCCGGAGCTTATGAATATAAGCCAAAAGAGAATAAATATTGTTATCTTTCGCATATAGATACCTTTCTTATAGATATTTATCGGTTAGCTCAGGGGCGAAGATTATCGCAATTTCCCTGATTTTATTTGTTCGAGTTCTGCTGAAGTGGAATCACATAGTAGGGAATCCCGTTAAATTGTCTCTTCCGCCATCCTTTAGGCACATGGTGCGTCTGGGGCATAATCAATGGGAAATCTTTGAGCGTTCTACGAGCCAGGAGCTGAGTCTCCAGCGTTTTAACTCTTTTTTCGAGAGATGCGACCTGAGATTTTAGCGACTTCAGTTCAGCCTCGATGCTTTTGTTCGAGTCGGTTTTTGCTCCCAAAGCCAACACAGTCAAGGGTATAAAGATAGTCAGGCCGATGAGTAATAAGAACCGTCTCATTCTTCTACTCCTTTCTTTATATCGAATTGCTGATAATACAGTTCTGTATCCGTCAGTATCTCAGTAAAACCTGGAGGTCTCGACAACGAATGTTGAGAATCTGAAAGTCAAGGTGTGGCCGCTATGTGAAATCTACAATTCAGGATGAGAAATTGCAAGAAAAAAAGGGAAAAGTTCACAGGTGTACAATGACGGCTTCCAGCCTGATATTTTCAGTGAAATAATCGCAGAATATTTGGCCGGTCGCAGTTTATTTCGTATATTTTGGATGGAGATATTTTGTTTTTTTGGGGTTACGGCAGTTACATCAAACTCATCTTGTATGCTTTTTAGTCAGGAGGGAAGAAAAATAGAACTTGGAAACCTAATTAATATAACTTATAGCGCCAATGTCATCCTTGGCGCCTACAATGCCAGCAATGCGAATGAAGATTCCTCGGAAGTGCTCGACGACTCATCGGCGTCAGTCATTCAGTATTTGCTTGAAGGAAAGGTCTC
>JABMRO010000160.1 GCA_013202635.1 Planctomycetota bacterium | reverse complement strand
TCAAAAGACGGCTTATATGTGCCCATAATCTTTTTGACCAGCAGGTGAAAACTGGCATTTGCGGATTCGAATTGATAGCCCTGGTTCTCAAGCTCCTGAACACGAGTGAGTATCTTTTTGGCTAATTGCTTGTCCTCACCTATCTTTGCCTTTTCCAGCTCAGCCAGAACGGTTGATTTGCCGCTGAGTTCGGATATAAGAAAACGCCTTTCGTTTCCAATAAGCTCCGGCGCAATGTGTTCATAAGTGTCCTTACTTTTTCTAAGGCCGTCCACGTGCAGACCGCCTTTGTGCGCAAAAGCGCTTTCGCCGACATACGGCATATTCATCACCGGCGCGAGATTGCCAATTTCAAAAACATAACGGGAAACCTCGGTCAGAGATTTGATACTTTTGGGGCTGATGACATCGAATCCCATCTTAAATGCAAGGTTGGGTATGACTATGCACAAGTTCGCATTTCCGCACCGCTCGCCCAGGCCGTTAATCGTACCCTGGACATGCCGGGCACCGGCACGAACGGCGGCAAGAGAGTTGGCTGTGGCGCAATCGGTATCATTGTGCGCATGAATCCCAATCATCAAATCACCAAAACGCTCACACACGGCCTTTGTGATTTCATATACCTCATCGACAAGGGAACCGCCGTTAGTATCACAAAGTACAAGCACATCAGCACCGCCCTGAGCGGCAGCATCTAAAACCTTCATCGCATATTCGGAATTTTTCTTGTAGCCGTCATAAAAGTGTTCAGCATCGAAAATAGTTTCCAGACCATGTTTTTTCATATACTCGACAGACTCGGCGCAAATAGTAAGGTTCTCTTCGAGTGAACAACCCAATACATCCGTAACGTGCATGTCCCATGTTTTACCCACCAAAGTAGCAACCTGCGTTTTGCACTTAAGCATCGTATTCAGCGAAATGTCATCCGAGACGCTGTAATCGGCTCTGCGAGTAGTACCAAACGCGACAATCTTTGAATTCTCTAAATCAAGTTTGGCCGCTTCAGTCAAAAACTGCATCTCTTTGGGATTGGAAGCTGCATATCCGCCTTCGATATATTCGAGGCCAAGCTCGTCAAGGCATTTAACGATTGCGAGTTTATCTTCGAGCGAAAAGCTGACACCCTCGGCCTGCATACCATCACGAAGAGTTGTATCATATAGCTTTATCTTTTCCATCGGTTCGTATCTCGTATTAAAATTACTGACAATCGGAAGTTTTGTGTTCCATATACTCAAGCACTTTACGTGATTAATTTTATCCGGTTAATATCGAAATGTAAAGGGTGAAAAGCCGACAACCAAAAGTCGGGCAGACGAGTGGCAACCACTGAGCGAACACAGTGAGCGAAGTGGATGGGAGTTTTCCCGCAAACTTTTGCTTTTTCCCCTAATCAGCAAGGAACCTTCGTGGCGTCTGTAAAGGGCGTCAGTCTAATTGACAAATCCCTGGATTTAAGTGAATGTATCTTCTGGCAAAAAATGATTCTTCTTGTAAATCTAACTTTTGCAGTATATATTTCCAGTAGCGGTTGCACCCTGACTTTTGGAGCCAAGAGCGAAGGTTCTCTGGCGTGTTCGCCCTTTGCGGGACACTGAAGGGGACGGAGTCTAAATCTGCTGCGCGAGGCCGCATTGGAACTGCTTTGAAGCGATCAGTTGCCAGCGATCAGCTTTCAGATATTTGGAATTGTCTTAATATTGCATGAACTCAATGTTGCTGACTGCCTCTTCGCCTAGTGGCTGAGTGTTGAAATTGGCTCGGTGATTCGTCGCTGTTAATCCGATGTGAGAACTCAGAAATCCAACGGGCTTTTGCTCTCCTTGATCGTGCGGCTTTGGACGGTGTGGGTATAGATCATTGTCGTTCTTACATCGCTGTGGCCCAGTAGGTTACTGTAGTTCTTAAGCAAATCTGTCGGTACGCTACGCATTTGAATGTTATCGAGCCTTCCTGATAATATTCATATTCCGATGTTATCGAGATAGGAAACACTATAGTCTGCTACATTTTTGTTGTCAATTACTAGTTTCGAGAATATCATAACCGGTATTAGCAGGAAAAGCATATAATATCTTGTTATAAATCCGGTAAAACACATGGGGAACTACATGGGGTCAGCCCTTGAAATAGTACTGAGGAAACTAGAGAAACTAGGGACAGTGGGGCTGTTGAAAAAGC
>JABMRO010000159.1 GCA_013202635.1 Planctomycetota bacterium | reverse complement strand
GTGCCCAACAGTAAATACTCAATGTCCGCCGTCTAATACACAGTGCCCTGTCTCAAAAACGATATGTCCGCTCTCGGAAACAAATTGCCCGACGGCGGAGACAAAGTGTCCACCAGTGCAGACACAGTGCCCAACAGTAAATACTCAATGTCCGCCATCTAATACACAGTGCCCTGTCTCAAAAACGATATGTCCGCTCTCGGAAACAAATTGCCCGACGGTGCAGACAAAGTGTCCGCCAACAGAGACCCAATGTAACCAGGTAGATACGAAGTGTCCGCCCGTGGATACCAAGTGCCCGGAAGAATCGACAAAGTGTCCTGTTGTGGAGACTCAGTGTCCCTTTGATCCGACGCAGCCGTGCCAGCAGGAGACAATATTTCCCCAAGAGCCGACTCATTGCCCGGTAGTACAAACAAAATGTCCCCAGTTTGTTCCGACTTGGTGTCCATCTGAGCCTACTCAGTGCCCACCTGACCAAACTGTATGTCCGCCCCACTCACCAACGGGAAGTTGCGAACCAGGACCGCCGTGGCCGTTTGGGACAGGGCTGATGACAGAGTACTATCCTGTTATGGCGGAATGTCCGGCGATAGATGTAAAATGTCCCACTATTATAACAAAGCCGATAGCAAAAGCGTTTTGAAGTGTGGGGCAAATTAAAAACTTAGACTGAAAGATTGTGAACTTGAACCATTGCGTTAAGTTACCAATGCAATGGTTCAGGCATATTATGGTCGGTTGCAGCCTCCTGAGGAAATGAGCTTATTTACTGTTTTGTCAGTATTTATCCGTTATGAGACAGAAAAACACTCATCGTGTATTCCGAGGCCAATGCTCCGAAAAGTAAAGCAAAGTATCTTCGGGGAAAGGTGACAATCCGAATATCAATTCACTCAACCGTTCGTCCGGCATACAAGTTTTTCTTATTGCATAGGGTATGATATGAGGTATAATCCACTGAGTGGTTAGAAATAAGCAAAGAAAAATCGAAGAATTAGCCACAGGCTCTCCAGTAGGGACACCATCGGAGCTGGGGCCTGTAATCGCAGCGATAGCCGGTCTGGCGGCTGCCTGGATAGCGGCCGGCTCAACGGGATTATTAGCGCATCCCCTGCGGCGGGCGCTGACGTTGGCGGCTTTGGGTGTGGTAATCTTCGCACAGCGCCCTTTCCCCTGGCGAGCGAGAAAAGGTCTTATCACTATGCTGGCAATGGCCAGCCTTGCCGCATATATGATATCCTCGTCCCTGCCGGTCATTAATGTAATGAGCGTCCCGCTTGTTCTGGCTTCTCTTGCGGCTACTTTCCGTGGACAGGCAAAGAAGATGCTGCGCATTGTGTCTGTTGCGGCTGCGGTCTTTGGTCTCTACCGCATGGCCTGCACAAGTATCCCTTTGGTATGGTCAATGGCCGACTTGCTTGGCCGAGCTCTTGGAAACATCGGGGGCCTCATCAGTCATCAATCTATATATGTCGGGGCCACTTTTGCCGGTCTCGATTTCCTTGTGCTCATGAGTGTGCTTTGGATTCTCTGGTTGGCATCCAGCCCACGACCAAGGAAGAAACGGGCGATCTATGGTTTTGCGGCCATCATTGGCGGCCACATCTGTTATCTAATTGTAATGTCATACACCCAGCATCTGCTTGCGGTGGTAGCCGAGCCGGCTGAGCAAACAGGCTGGTCCTGGGCGGTTTTGTTCCATAAAGCCATACCGTGGAACCTGCCCGTACTGGCTTGTGTGATACACCTGCTCACCGTCTCAGCTATGTTTCGATGGCCTGCCGGGTTCGAGGAAACTGAGCAGAATTATATAAAAGCTTCTACGGCCTATACCCGGAACCAATATATACTGCGATTTGGGGCTCCTGTTCTTGCTATCCTGTTGCCCGTTATAATTGCTCTTTACCCGGGCAAACCGGATCTCCAGGGCAAAAAGATTGTTTTCTATGAGAAGGGATTTCTTAACTGGCTTAAACCAATGCACGGTCAGTATGGCAGACTATCGAGTGGAATGTATGGAATGCTTCCGGTCTTTATCGAAAGCCTTGGAGCCAGCACTCTGATATCGCCCGATTTATCAGATAAGGACCTTCAGGATGCCGATGCTTTAGTGCTGCTTTTTCCTGATGATCCATGGGCCGAGGGTCAGCTTGAACGTATATGGGATTTTGTACATCGTGGCGGCTCACTTCTGGTAATGGGCGAGCACACTACCCGGGATGAAAATGGAAACAATCGTTTCAATGAAGTGCTGGAGCCGACTTCAATACGAGTCGAGTTCGATTCGGGCACATTCACAGTTGGCGGCTGGCTGCAGTCATACGAGGCAATTGCCCACCCGGCGACAACAGGCGTCCCTGACGAACGCAATCAGTTTGGTGTGGTTATTGGTGCTTCTCTCGAAACAAACTGGCCTGCGCGTCCGTTGTTAATTGGACGATGGGGATGGTCGGACATGGGAGATGAAGGAAGCGGCCGGGCAATGATGGGCAACGGTCACTACGATTCAGGCGAGAAACTCGGCGACCTGATTCTCGTAGCCGAGCAGCCGCTTGGAAAAGGACGCGTCATTGCATTCGGCGACACATCGGGCCTGACGAACGGTATCAACGTCAGCTCGCATGTTTTTAACTCGCGACTGTTTGGTTATCTGGCCGGCGGGAAAAGAAATGCACACCCTGTATGGCGGCAGTTTCTCGGTATATTGAGCTGTGGACTGCTCCTGGGCCTTTTGACCCGGCAAACAAGCGAGGGCAGAGTTATTTTGATAACATTATGCTTAGCAGGCTCACTTGCCGCCTCTACTGCAATCAGCCGCAGCGCCAGCGAGATTCTTCCCGACGGGCGATATAAATTACCCAATAACCTGGCTTACATCGACACATCTCACCTGGAAGCAAACAGCGGGGAATCATGGCGTCCTGACGGCATCGGGGGATTTATTCTTACACTCATGCGGAACGGATATCTTACTCTTTCTCTTCCAGAGTTGACTGCCGAGCGGCTTGTACGGTCGGACCTTTTGGTATCGGTTGCGCCTTCCCGCAGTTTTTCGAAGACCGAACAAGCTGCGATAAGGGAATTCGTGCTTAACGGCGGGACATTCATTCTTATGGCGGGACTGGATGGGGCAGGCTCCAGCCGTTCACTGCTTTCGATGCTTGGATTTAGTATCGGCAATCCCGGGCCAAATCCCGTTGAACCTGAAGTTATGGGACACTTCAAATCTCCATATCTGAGTTCGGAAGACCAACGTGTTCATGTTCGTTTTCACGCGGCCTGGCCGATAAGTTGTAACGACCCAACCGCCCGGGTAATCACATATGGACACAATAATTTGCCGGTTATCACTTTACGTGAACTCGGAGCCGGTAAAGTTGTGGTCATTGGAGACACATGCTTTGTTGCCAACAAGAATCTCGAATGGGAAGGAGGGGAACCGTTCGAAGGTATGCGGGAGAATGCCGACTTCTGGCGATGGTTCATCACACAACTTCGAGACCAGGAGATGTGGATTCCTCCGGCTTTGGGGAGCGTACCTGAACCTGCAAATAACGGAACGACATCGAATATACCTGATCAGGAGGCAGCAAATTGATAAGGGCCTGGATTGGCTTAGCATTATTGAGTACCTCGTGGCTATTTGGGCTTAGCTACTACCATAGTGCCCAGTGGCTTCTCTGGGCGATACTTGTATCGGCCGGAACTGCACTGCTCATTGGGGTGGACATTCGCAGGCCAACAGTTATCGAATCAGCAGCAGCCCTGTTGCTGCTTCCCGCTGTCTTTTTGGCACCGTGGCCGTACCGTATGGCACTATTGCTTATCTTTTCCGGCCTTGTACTTGGTGCCTTGCCGATTCCCCGCCGCTGGCCCGGAGTTCTTGCCCCAGCGCTCATATTAGGGGGAATCATCCTGACGGTACAATCACTTGGGATTCTCGGCTACGAGTACGTCACTGCAAGATCACATGAGCTTCCGTGGCCATGGCCCGGTCTGCTTTATTCGATTTCACGGCTGTTAGGTATCCGGGCAGGATTGGCCGGTACTAATCTTGCCTTATACACTCCGAGAAGCTCCCACTGCCTTGGGACTACATGGGAACTGCTTTTAGACCCACCAACATTAGCCTTCCTGTTCGGCGGGATTGCGATGCTGTGTTTCTGGAAATCTGCAAGCCAATCATCACCCATACCTGCACAATCACCGATGCAGACAGGCAAAAAAATACCTCGCTTAAGAAAACGTCTGGCAGCTTTCGTCATATTGATTGCCGCCTGGCTGCCTGTTCGCACAGCCATATTAATATCGATTTTCATGCATCGTGCACTTCGAACCAAATATGATGCGGAACTGGTTTTAATAAACCAATTCTGGAATCCATGGCTCCTGATGGCTTTTTTGTTGGGACCAATTCTTCTAAGCCTGCGTTTCATTCACACACCGTTTGGTGGACGGCGAGCATTTGTTTCGGAACCAAGTGTGAAGTGTCCAAAACATCTCAGGGCAATTGCTCTGACCCTTGCGGGGAGTTTCATGTTGATTATGGGCATGCTTTTGGATGTGCCGGGACGGCGCAAAGAGGGCCGGGTTTGGGTCGATGAATATCACTCGACCTGGGAACCAACCGATAAACCCTTTGATACGGAATGGTACGGGCATGACTCCGGATACAACTTTTACTGCATCTACGATTACATTTCACACTTCTATGAGACGGCCCGCCTTGAGACTGCTATCGACGATGCGGTACTTATGAATTGTGATGTTCTTGTCGTCAAGGTTCCGACCAAACGATACGAACAGAAAGAAATAGCAGCAATAGAGCGATTTGTCGAACGTGGCGGGGGTCTGCTGCTCATCGGCGAACACACAAACGTCTATAATACCGGCACAAATATAAATGATATAGCAAAGATTTTCGGCTTCAGTTTTCGTTACGATTGTTTATTCGGCATCGATACGGTTTTTACTCAACTATACAATCCTCCGTTAGTGCCCCACCCAATAGTCCAGGACATGCCCCCGCTCGATTTTGCGGTTTCCTGCTCCATTAGCCCCGGACTAAGTTCCGGCCGAGCGGCCATTCGTTCTACGGGCCTGAAAAATCTTCTGGCTGATTATCACGCGAGTAATTTTTATCCTCAGGTCGAAGATAAGGCGGAGATGCGATATGGCGCTTTCGTACAATTGTGGACAACAAACCGCGGTAAAGGCCGGGTCGCAGCTTTTACTGATTCGACAATTTTTTCCAATTTCGCAACCTTTGAACCCGGAAAGGCCGAATTAATGCTCGGCATGCTCGAATGGCTTAATCACCGCAGCAGCCCTTACCCGTTACAATTATTTCTAATCATTTTGGGACTTCCACTTCTTACCTATGGACTTATGCTCTGCCGAAAAAAGAGTGTGGCCTGGTTGGTTGTAATCTGCTCGGTGGTGTTCGGCTGGTCGATTGCAGCAGCAGGTACACGAGCAATTCACCGGAATTCCATGAGCCTTCCAAAGGCGGTTCGCCCTATGGTTAAAGTTGCTATTGATCGTACTGTCTGTAACGGACCTTTGTCCAAGAGCGGATTCATCTCAGGGAAGCAGAAAGGTTTCGGGATTTTCGAACGGTGGATATTGCGTCTTGGTTACTTCACTTCCCGCAGACGCGGCACCGATGCACTGAGCGGTGACCTTGTGGTGTTTTTAGACCCCAATCAGACAGTCACGAATAATTTCCGCGAGGAGCTGGTCAATTATGTCGAGCTGGGCGGAAAAGTGCTCATCCTGGACTCTCCGGCAAATACCGGGTCAACCGCAAACAGTCTGCTGTACCCGTTTGGACTGACTGTGACTCCAAATATGCAACTCAGGGGCCAGTTGAAAGCGCCGGAGAATTGGCCTGTGATACAAATCGACTCAACCTGTGAAATCAAGGGAGGGGAGCCAGTAGCGACGGTGACAAACGTACCTGTGATTGCAAGGGCTCGTCACGGCAAGGGGACAGTAACCATTGTCGGGTTCGGTTCGCGATTTGCAGATGCCTATATGGGTGTCACAGGTGACGTTGTACCGGATGACGAGCTGCGGAAGGTATTCGACATACAGTTCGCGATATTGAAGGATGTCGTTTCCGGGCCATAATAAATTTGTCGCCGTAAGCTGTAAAAAAACCGGAATTTAGGCCCCAATACGAGGCTGTTATTAAAATGGCCGGCTACATTCTTTAATACAAAAGCTGACGGTGGTTGTGCGGATCGTGTGAAGCACTCATCAACAGGACAAACGAGTTTTTTAAAAATCCAAAGTCTTCAAACTTATTCCAACGCTATAAACATCCCATTTACAGAGTCCTGCGTCTTTTCAACCATCCGACAAAACCTACACCAATCGAACCCAGCAAAATAGCACCGGGTTCAGGAATAAGAATAGAAGTATGAATAGTATCCTCTTGTTCAGTGGAGCCAACCATAATACCGACCCTGCTGCCACTGCCAAGTCCGGAAATAGCCAAGCTGAGCATAGCAGAATTACCATTTGCA
This sequence comes from Planctomycetota bacterium, assembly GCA_013202635.1. Classification (GTDB taxonomy): domain Bacteria; phylum Planctomycetota; class Phycisphaerae; order Sedimentisphaerales; family Anaerobacaceae; genus NIOZ-UU13. Next base: position 5,012 of record JABMRO010000159.1, on the reverse strand, counting down.
GGAATTACTGACGACCAACCGCTCAAGAATTGAGTACCAGCGGTGCTGCCATCGTCGGCAAATAACTGATACTTCCAGGCTTGATTATTGTCATTACTGAGGACGACAACGTAGTTGGTATAGCCTGTCAAATCAACCGAGTTGAGACCGAGCCCTACGTAATCGATTGTCCCACCGGATGCCGATACGTTTCTACCTACGGCATGTGCAACCAGACCTACAGAGTTAGATGGCAATACCACACCATACGAAGCTGAATCAGTGTATGCACCGACAAAGGTTGAAGCTGCCTGGACGGTGGTGTCTCTGGAATAATCATCTATTTTTCCAAAATTTAAAACATCAGGCTGCGTAAATCTGAAAGTCGGCCCGGCCACAGCCGGTGCCGCCATCAAGGCACATAACATAAGCGTTAATAAAACTCGTTTCATTCCCATCCCTCCTTTTTTTCAAAATTAAAAAGTTACCAAGTAAGATTAAATCACAACTTCTGCTCCCAATTTTAATGGTTCACCGGTAATATAAGCTTATGTACAGGCGTAGGTTATATATCCGGAGTTAATTGCTTAGGTTCGCCCTCATACCACCGCTTTACTACGAAACGTACTCCCTTATTGTCCAGCTTTTTTGTTTGTAGCAGCTTTTTCATATTCCCCCTCTTTTGCCATCTTGATGCTCTAATTTGATTCCTGAGAAGCTACCGCCAACAGACCAAAGGAGTTTTTTCAAAAATCCAAAATCAGTAAATTCCTGTGCTTTAAACACCTCATTTATTGATTTACAAACATATTTTACCTAAATTACGATTTCAATTCAACCAAAAAGCCGCAAAAAGGCCTTTTAGGAGCGATTTGTGGGCATTATGTGAAGAGATTAACAATTTTATCGGCCCGCACGAAAATAATTTTGAGGGCTAAAATCGCTTCAGATATCCTCCCGGCCATCACCACCCAAAAGCTCTATTAATGTAAACCCCGTTTGAAAATATCGTCTTACTTCCAACGGGGTAAGGCCTTTTTCTTTGCTCATGGCGTTCATCCATCTCCTTCACAGAGATATAATGTGAGTTTTGCTGATATGAGTTTCTTCCATAATTATAACAGATTCGGTAACGGCAATTCAAGCTATTGGCTGATATTTAAGTCAGGAATTTTATGAGATTTTTTAAGTCGGTTCGGAGTTTTTTAACAGGACCGGTTAATGTAAAGCAAATATCAGAATTCGAGAATCGGGCCCATCATCCGGAAGAAAGTACAAATTTCCATCGAAAGCCATACCTTCACGAGTTAGAGTGCTCTTCCAACTATCCTTCGGCAAATCGAGGCGTTTTATCAGAGTCCAGCTTTCAGGGTCGATAATATCAACAGCGGAAATATCGTCCTTATGACCGCTGCATAAAAGTTTACCGGCAAAATATTTTATGTCCTGATAGGCCATCGAGGCTGGGGAATCGACTTTATTTAACTCTCGTCCGTCAATGTCCCATGTATAGAAATGAAGGGCGTCCCAATTTACTCCATAAAGGAGATTTTTTCCGTCAGATGCAACAGCGCCAATGTGGTCATCAACCGGAAACGAAGTACGTATTTCCAAAGTATCAGGGTCGAGACCATAGACCATTGTTCTGCTTTGTCTTTTATACTCAGCATTTGGGACCCAAAGGTAACGGCCGTCAAACTGCAGGCCTCCTGGATGAATCAATGCGCCATCAGTCAATTCTATTTTTGAAATCAGGCCGGCGTTTTGCCTGTCAATCTTAAACAGCCAGCCGCGATTTTGCTCTCTATCAACCGAAGTTACAAAATAAAATTGCTCTGTGATATCCAGTCCCTGCACATGATAAGTGGAAAACTTTAGCGGAACCTGGTGTATTAGGTCTATATTGCCGGAGTGAAATAAGAGATTTAACGCATTGGCCTGAGAAATTTCATTGCCTTTATGGCAATTTAAGGTCAGCGGCAGGGCTAACAATAAAATAACGAGAAGAACTCGATTGACAATTATAATGGTACGTCGAATCATCTTTGGCCTCAATCTAAATTTACCAGTATCTACGCCTGGTTATCCCGATACACCGGAAATAGAAACTAATCTCCCATACAATACCAAGTCTGTCCCGGAAGGTCAATTTTTCCGATTGCTTTTCAAGGGTCCTACGGGCTTCTTAAAAGACTATTGCGGGCGGAGCGGAACTAAAGTATTTTGGTGCAGATTCGATACTTGAGAATATTATTGAAGAAGATTTGACAATTTAAAGGAGCTATTAGTTATGAGTTTGTCCTATTATTTCGAACATACGCAAGGTCTTGGTATTTTGGCCACCGCTGATTCAGACGGAATGGTTGATCTTGCCATTTACGCCAAACCGCACGTTATTGACGAGAAAACCATCGCATTTGTTATGAAGGAGCGTCTTAGCCACATGAATCTCAAATCCAATCCGCACGCCGCTTACATGTTCATCGAGAAAGGCGAAGAATACACCGGCAAGAGGCTGTATCTGACCAAACTCCGAGAGGAAACCAACACATCGGTAGTGGAGATGTTCAGACAGAAACAGCCGGAGATATGTGCAGCCGACGATGATTCGAATAAATATCTCGTGCATTTTCAGATAGATGAAATCTGGCCGCTTGTGGGCGACAAAAAATAGCACGGAAGACCGATATGACCTTATTGACCACAATGTCATTAAATCAATTTCAGACTTGTTGAGTCATTAACTCTGGCAAACTATATTTTCGCAAAACCTTACGATTAAGGTTCTTGTCATTCTAGATCCCAGCCGGAGTTTGCACTCCAAATCACGAGATTGATAAACAGGCGTTTGCCGACATCGGTCATTTTCTCTGGTGAAGCGCAAAAACCCCAGAATAGATATCGATCATGCTCCATGGCCAAAGGATAATAAAACGGATTACCCTTTAGCCAGCCGAGGGCAGTTACTGTTTCAGGTACAGGCCTTAGATACAGTGGCACATAGTCGGATTCTGAATAGAGTTGAAGTGACAAGCTTTCCGGAATATCTATTGAATACGGCGTGCTAAATAGTGAACTATTTGGATCCATTACCTCGATGCTGTTATGGCTGCTATGCATGCCATTAGGCCAACCAATTGAGAGCCCGAGTTTCCCAAAGAAGGCATATCCCCCCTCCCCTAATCCAACTATAGGCCTGCCCGAACTTTCAATTGCAGTTACAGATTCGACCTCGCCCCACTGATTTGTATACCCGGTATCATTTCCTACAATTATAAGATCGTAAGAATCCAGCGCTGTGGCTGGGATTTCATCTAAACCAACTAAAGTGGTTGAGCAGCCATAGGCAACAAGTAAAGACTGAAAGTTTTGAGCCGCTTCTACATCGGAACTATAGATATATACGACAAGCGGAAGTGACATCGTCTGCGGCTTCTTGGACATACTGGCCTCTTGGGTGCCACCGTACGCTCCTATATTAATCCGTTCACCGTGCGGCCATATCTCAGAAGTCCAGTCCGAGTTCGGATCGCCTGCATCTATGCATGGGCTGGTTATATCATCTTTGATCCAGCTTTCGCTGTTCGGGTCCCATCGACCGGCCTCGGATTTCAAATGAAAATCACCGGCAACCGTAGCGACAAAGCGGGGATCAGTATTGATATTCCCAGGACCCCATGTAAGAGTCGAATAGCGCCCCGATACCGATACGCCATCTTGCCCGCCTTCGATGTCGCTGTATTTGATTGTTATGTGAGAGCCGCGATCTTCGATTTGTTGATTTGAACTATCCGACAGAGTTACAGGTTGCGGACAATCCCAGATAATACAATTAATCACGGTTGCCGTTCCGCCGCCAGGGGTCAGATAGTACGGAGGACCTGCCCTGCCTAAGTCAAATAGCCTAAGGCCCCGACCACAATCGAAAATCGTATTGTTCACCAGCAGGGCCTCGCACGAATTTTCAATTGCGATGCCGGCATTTCTACAATCATAGATTACGTTATTCATTAACACGGGATAGCATTTATCCCGCAGGACAATGCCGTGGTCGTCACATCCGCCGATGATGTTGCCGACAATGACAGCAGAACATTTGGTCGGATTAATCATGTCATCGTGTTGAGGATTCAAAAACAGGTTGTTTTTTATAAGAGGAGCCGGAAGGCTCTCCCCGTACAAATCAACATCGTCGTTATCTCCGCGTTTACCGGTAAAGTAGCAGTCTTCGATGAGAACATAGGAATATCTCGTATGCACTCCCTGTCCGATTGAAAGAAACTGACAGTTCCTGATATTTGCTGTTGCATCTCCGGGATGATCCTGGTCGTCCGATATGACAGCTATTGCATCTCCATCGGCATTAGAGCTTTCGTCGGGGAGTTTCTGAAAAGTACACTTTTCGAAATCAACATGACTTGCCAGAACAACCACTGCCTCATGATATGTTCTTGGACCGGGCTCGTAGTAGTCCTGGTGTTGACCCTCACTATCGGCATACTCAATAATACAGTGCACAAGACGACTGTCTGCCGCCTCAACGAACATAATGTGCTTCCACGTTGTGCCTTCTTCGGACCGTGTAAAGCGAATTGGCTGGATTTCGGTCCCGTCAGCGAGGAGTTGTCCATAGACGACCAGCGCTGCTGCATCCTTCATCAAAACCACAGTCCCGGGCTCAATATTCAAAACTATACCGGCTGGGACAACAACAGTATCTTCAAGAACATATGTTCCGGACCACGTCGTATCCTGAGTCAGCTCTTCAGCCTTTCCCACAGCACTTGAGCAAACCGCCACTAATAGCAGTATAGATATTGTCAAATATGTTATTCTACTTGTTGACATAGCCGCATCCTCCTAATATGCTTCTGTATTAATTCCAATATATCAAATCTTTGTCACTGAAGCAAGAAAATACCGGCCAGACAAAATAAACCGCAGTAAAGAAAACAGGGGGAAATTTTTCACACTGTCGGATTATCTCAGCGAGGCCTGTGTCTGGGCCAGGGCCTACTGAAGCTCTTCTGGAG
>JABMRO010000158.1 GCA_013202635.1 Planctomycetota bacterium | reverse complement strand
TGCCAGAAGTGTTTTACCTACCCCGCTGGGACCAAGAAGTATAAAGCAGCCCATCGGACGATTCGGGTCCTTCAGGCCGCTCCTGCTGCGTCTTACTGCTTTGGCTAAAGCGGTAATTGCCTCATCCTGCGAAACAACCGTCTTATGCAGCTCACTTTCAAGCTCCAGAAGTCTCTGGGTTTCCTTTTTCTCCAGCTTCGTTAATGGCACACCAGTCATGTTGCTGACAACCTCTGCGATCGTTTCTGTATCAACTATGCCGGTTACTTCTTTGTTTTCCTCGTACCATTTTTTATGCAGTTGAGTCTTATCATCCAGGAGCTGCTGGGCCTCATCCCTCAATGACGCCGCTCGCTCATAGTCAGCGTCTCGAACTGCTTCGTCTTTTTCTTTTTGTAGTTTTTCTATTTTTTCTTCTATCTGTGTCAAATCAAGTGGCGGAGTCATATTCTTGAGTCGAACCCGCGCACCGGATTCATCGATAACATCAATCGCCTTGTCCGGCAGGCATCTGCCGGTGATATACCTGGTCGATAGCTCTACCGCCTGAAAAAGGGCCTCATCGGTAAAGTGGACCTTGTGATGCTCCTCATAGCGGTCCTGAAGTCCTCTGAGAATATCTAAGGTCTCGTCTTTTGAAGGCGGCTCGACAATTATCGTCTGAAACCGTCTCTCCAGGGCGCCGTCTTTTTCGATATGCTTTCTGTACTCATCCAGAGTAGTAGCGCCGATACATTGAACTTCTCCCCTGGCAAGGGCCGGCTTAAGCACATTCGATGCATCGATAGCGCCTTCAGCACCGCCGGCTCCTACAAGCGTATGAAGCTCGTCAACGAACAAAATAACGTTTTTAGCTCTCTTGACCTCGTTAATGACTGCCTTTATTCTTTCTTCGAATTGCCCACGATATTTTGTTCCGGCTACCATCATCGCCAAATCAAGCACTACCATCCGCTTGCCTTTGAGGATTTCGGGCACTTGTTTGTTAATTATTTGCTGGCTTAAGCCCTCGACAATAGCGGTCTTACCAACTCCCGCTTCACCTAATAGAACCGGGTTGTTTTTCGTGCGTCGGCAAAGTATCTGTATCAAGCGCTCAATCTCTTTTTTTCTGCCTATTACCGGGTCAAGCTCATCATCGGCTGCCAATTGTGTAAGGTCTCTGCCGAAGCTGTCCAGCGCCGGGGTTTTACTTTTTGGCTTTCGGCCTGCCGTCGGGCTCATCTTCATACCGAGGGCGGCAGGCCCGTCATCCACTCCGGCACCTAACAGATTTAAAACCTCCTGACGTACATCCTCAAGTTTCAAGCCAAGATTCATAAGAACCTGAGCAGCTATACCTTCGCTTTCCCTCAGTAAACCCAACAGGATATGTTCGGTCCCAACATAATTGTGGTTAAGCGACCGGGCCTCTTCGATTGCGTACTCAATAACCTTCTTGGCCCGTGGTGTCTGCGGAAGCTTGCCCATAGTAACCATATCCGGGCCGCTCTTGACCAGCTTCTCAACCTCAAGACGCAGCTTCTTTATATCCACATCAAGATTCTTCAGAACCGTTGCACCTACTCCGCTGCCTTCCTTAACCAGCCCGAGAAGGATATGTTCGGTCCCTATATATTCATGGTTAAATCGCTGCGCCTCTTGATTGGCCAGCGCCATAATTTTGCGTGCACGGTCTGTAAAGCGCTCAAACATCTTCTGCCTCGAAATCTACTTTCAAAAAGAGCTAAAGCACCCCTTTATCATTTGTGCCTGAAATAGCAACGAATTACGAGTATCAGGCAACAAACTTTATTATATCACCCTAAGCCCATCTGTCAAATACGCAAAAAACTAACCTGGGCTTTCACTCCAAGATCCTTCGTTGTGGAACCATGACTAAACCGACCCAGGGTGAAATCAATCACTATGCATCACGTCCGCTGAGAACGTTTCAACTCAAGGGGATTACCGTCGGCGCCCTGATCTGCAACGACATGTGGACCAACCGATGGTGCCTGGTTTTCACTATCTGGAACATGAGTGTTCTGCGGGACACTTACGAGTCGACTTCGGGTAAAACTTTCACGTCTCATTGACTGTGTGGCTGACTCAACTCCTTGATGAAAATGTGGCGAAACTGGAGGAAGGACGCTCCCCATTCTCCGTCCTTCCGGTCACCGTGATGCTGCAATGCAACTGGCCCCTGAGTTGGGACGCCAGGCAACTGAGCGTTGTCGATGATCAGCTTCCCGTTGAGCGTGACCGTCAGTCGGTCCTCCTTCATGATGATATGGAAAGTGTTCCATTGACCAATCGGCCGGTCCGCCTTGACCTTTGGCGTCACCCCGGCGTGGATCTCTGGCAAAAAATCCGGATCGGTACGATAGACGTGATGGAAAAGTTTAATACATAATTAAACTGCCAAGCTAAGCCGCTGATTTTTAAGTTTTCGCTTGACAGCCTTTCGGTTTGCAATTAGTATCAAAGTCTTGAAAATCTATTATAATTGAAAGGATTCAAAATGTCGAATGGAGGTGCTATATCAACCTCGTGCGATCCTGTAGCTCGAGAAGGTATTAAAAAAATAGAATCTATAATTGCGGAGAGGGAAGATAAACTTGTGGAGATGGAAGATAAATTTGCGGAGGTGGAAGCTAAACTTGTAGATATATACGGTAGACTAATGATGTAGATGGTTCTTATCACTGTCAAACTAATCCAAAACATCTGTAATTCCTAACAACTCTACCGGCATGAGATGAACGTAGATGGATTCTGTAGTTTTTACGCTGCTGTGACCTAAGGTTTTACTAACTTTGTAAATACTCACGGTAAGAATCCTTGCCACTTGTTTCATATAGGCCCCATACCGCGATATGCTGTCACTTTTGTCACTGTGAATTAGTCCGGAATGGCCGGATCGGCAAATTGCACACCATCTTGGTGGGTGTTCCTCATGACTTCACCTTTCCTAAGCAGCCGACGCAACCGGTACCGGAAGGGCTTGATTATGATATGTGGCTTGGTCCTGCGCCATGGACGCCATATACCTACCAACGTTGCCGTCCAAAGGAAGAGAGCTACTCAATTTGGTATCACATCTCAGATTATTGTCTGGGTGGCATAGGTGGCTATTGGGGCGTCCACCATGTAGATATCGCCCAGTGGGGCCACGGCACCGACCAGACTGGCCCCATTGAAATTGAAGGGACTGCTGTATTTCCAGAGGATGGGCTGGCAGACTGTCAGCCGGTTCGAGCTTTGAAGCCCACTAATGGGACCCTTTTCTCAGCCAGTAGATCATGTGGTCGTTTTGACTGAATCGCAACATGAACTCTGCACAAAAAGTCTACTATCATCGAACACGGGAATATGGCAGTCCAAATATTTTGCTCGTTTCTTACTCCAAACCCACATGACCTAAGTGCGGTCCAAAAACTGCCGGATAATATAGAGCAGACAAAGAGTGCTTTGCCGCTCCTATGCAACCGTGGTCGTAGGTTCATAGCGGGGGAGGGTTTCGAACCTACGACCTAT
>JABMRO010000157.1 GCA_013202635.1 Planctomycetota bacterium | reverse complement strand
GATTTCTAAATAAAATTACTTACGCCTATTAAAAGCCTCCATTGCTTTTATTTGTAAACTTTGTCCTCAAGTTTATCGATACGCCTTCTTTGTCCGCGGACCTTTGCCATAAGCACAATTACGCTAATAATCAAAACCAATAAAATCAATGCTCCTATCATTCGACAATTCCTTTCAAATTTTGTGCTATTTTCGTAGTTTCTCTTTACTTTTGCTTAGCAATTTGCTTTTGCAGCTTTTCGATACGCTCATCCAAATTGTTAACTTTCACTATGGTTGCAACTTCTGCAACCACCAAACCCAATAAAATTAGTGTACCGAGAGTCATGATGTATCTCCTTTCAATTATTTGGCTTTTGGTTTCTTTTCCTTTGAGCTTCCCAGCTTCTTAATTCCAACGATAAATAAAATTGTTCCACCAACTGCCAGTGCGAATGTCCCAAGCGATAGGCCCAGAATAGTACCCGTAGCCGCGTATGCATGGCCATTTCCTAAGCCAAGGCCCAATCCACTGCCCGCAGTCAGCGTTGAGCCCGTTTTAAGTTTCAAACTCATTATCTGCCCTTTCTAAATAAAGTTCATTTAGCTTTTTATTTGGTTTTCGAGGGGCTGTGTTCCTTGAAGAAAATCTGGAACAAGATTTTCTTGCTGATGTATCCTGTTGCAAAACCGGCACCTATGGGAACAACCACCGTGCTTCCGAAGGCAAGGGCGGTACCGGCAATTGCATTGGCTGCTGCAACGCCCAGACCAGCAGAGACCCCCAGGCCTGCAGAGCCTTTAACTGTATCTTTAGCTGCCTGCACTCCGGTTTTTTTATGCTCTCCATACTTTATCATGTTCGATATGCCGTAAAACACCGCTGCTATACCACTCACAACTGTTCCTGCTGCCAAAGGAGCAACTGTAACCGCTCCCGCAGCGGCTCTCTGTGACAGACCTGTACCCACTGTGCGTGACGAACTTGAGACCAGTGTGCTCGACTTACCGCCGGTTAAAGCCATAGATGCCCCGCTGGTTTTGACAGGTGATGAACTTGCCTTAACTAAATCACTCGGTTTTTTTGACCATTCTTTCATATCGCACCTCTTTCTTCGATTAAGTTAACATTTTCCAGAAATGCTTAGGCATTCGTCTGGCCATTTTCAACGCTCCGTTTGAACCTGCAAATAACGGCTCATCAACGCGAGTCACCCTGCCTCCTCCTAATTCGGCCATTGCCTCTTCAATGAGCTTGGGCAGGCCAATCATTTGGCTTCCGCCACCGGCTAATATCACGTTGGAACGAATAGCTTCCTGAAACTCCGGGTCATAAGTAGCGATCAGTTCCGCAATTGAATCAACTATGCCAGAGACAATACTTCTGCAGGCTGTTCGTAGCTCATCGGTAATATCAAAGTCTTTTGGCCGACCCTGCACGGGAAAACGCGCCATCACACGGTCGGCCTTGTCTGAAACAAATCCATATTGTTCTTTCAAGGCTCTAATCATATTGATAGTGAATTGCGCTTTGGGGTATTTTTTGCTAATCAAACTTGATAGCTTTTCATCAACAAAATCGCCGGCTTCGTCCAGAGTAATCTGGTCTTGTTCCTCAGGGAGCGTTCCATGCAGGCGGCACGAATCCACCGTTCCTGCACCAATATCAATGACCAGAGCCCGGTCGAGAATATTCAGCCCATAAGCAACGGAAAAGGGTTCCGAAACAATCATTACCGCGTCAAGTATACCTCGAGTTGCATCTATGAGAATACGTCTGCTGGTGATACTGGCCCTTGCTGGTGCACCAATCACACCGTAGACAGGCTGGCCGGGTTTCGGGCGTGCTTTCTCCAAAAGGTGACGAGTCAGTTGCTTAGCGGCTGTGAGATACTTGTTATTTCCGCCTTTGCCGTTAGTCTGAATAATACCGTGAGCCAAAGGCCGGATAAGCTCCACGCTCAGACGGTGTTTCAGTGCCGTATCTCCAAAGAGCGGCTCAGCACCTAACAACTCTTCAGAGATATTATCCTTCGGATAACCTACATAGGTCGGTACTACCTCCCGAATACCATTGCTGGCCGATACCGATGCTCGGCAAGTGCCCAGATCGATACCCACAAACAGAGCCATATCGTTCGATTGAAAAGCTGCCGAGCTTTCGGAAATGGAAGGTTTTCCCTTGCCCCTTTTTTTGACCTGCTTTTTAGATCGCTTTTTAGCCATATTTTTTATCCTCCCTTTGGAACATTAATGTTCATATTACTTTTGAGATACTTTTGTCGACAGCAGCAT
>JABMRO010000156.1 GCA_013202635.1 Planctomycetota bacterium | reverse complement strand
TCATCGTTATAGCTGCGCCAGGCACGGCCGCCTACGGACATGAATTTCTTCGGTGGGCCGTTGAAGCACCAGTTCATAACATCGATATTATGGATGTGCTGCTCACAAATCTGGTCGCCTGAAAGCCAGTTGAAGTGGTACCAGTTGTAGCATTGCCACTCCATCTCACTCATACCTTCCCGATAACCTCTGTACCAAATGCCTCCGCCATACCAGTAACACTGGCCACCAACCAGTTCGCCCATCTGGCCATCATGAATCCGCTTCATAAGTTCGACACGGCTGAATTCGTGCCTTCTCTGTGTACCGCAAACGATTGCAAGGCCTTTCTGTTCGGCGATTTTAGAAGCCTTCATAACCTCTCGGCAGCCGGCTACATCGGTAGCGACGGGCTTCTCGGTAAAGATATGCTTGCCTGCATTGACGGCAGCCATCATTTGTCTTCCGCGAAACGCCGGCGCTGTCGCCATAAGCAGCAGGTCTGCTTCGCAGCGGGCCAGCTTCTCATGGCAGTCAAAACCCCAGAACAGGTGATCATCATCGATTTTCACCCGACCCTCGAACTTGCTGTCCCTCATAATTCTGTCCCGAGTCTTCCTGACCTGGCTTTCGAAAAGGTCGGCCAGGGCGATAACTTCCACGCCCGGGTCTGCCTGCAGGCATTGACGCAGGGCACCGTTGCCACGTCCGCCACACCCAAGCAATCCAACTTTGATTTTACCTGATCCCCGTGCGTGGGCTATCTGTGCCACAGAGCCAACCAATGCTACTGCACCGGTGGTTGCGGCAGCATTTTTCTTAGATATGCCTTTGTCTTTCTTTGACGCTGTCATATTGAAAATCTCCTTTGTTCTTTATCTTTTAGCCGTTTGGCCGAATAAACATAAGAATCTCATCAACCTTCTCGTCCGCCGATTACCCACGTCTCCTCTTTCTTGGCACGAAGCCGGGCAACTGATACTTGCCGGGAACCGCAAACGGAGGCACAGGCTTGGAATCGCTGAGTTGAAGGTCATCGGGCGGTAACAAATCCAGTGTGCACCTGTTCATAAACCAAGACGTGTTAAACTGCTGACGCGAATAGGCGGATTCTCTGCCCATTATTGCACAAAGCGTGCTTTCAGCGATGCGCTTGCCCTCGTTGAGCGGATTACCGCTGCGAATGCTTTTAATCAAATCAGTATGCTCTACCTCGTATGGATTGGGATTGGGGCCTCTGTAACGCCAGGAGTTCTCACCCTGGATGGTCCCGGCACAATCGCTGACGCCTTTAGTGCCTACCACACGTTCACTAACCCGGTTCGCCGTCCCTTTAATCTGCCGGCATGTGCTGATGGTCCGCACGTCGCCGGGATAGAAAAATTCAACACCGAAATGGTCGAAGATATTACCGTGCTCCGGACCCGTACGGAACTGCCTGCCGCCCACACCATGCACCTGGTCGGGAAGCGCGTCGAAGGCCCAGTTAATTACGTCGATATTGTGCACGTGCTGTTCGCAAATGTGGTCGCCCGAAAGCCACGTTAAGTAAAGCCAGTTGCGTATTTGCCACTCGACATCGCCCTGATTGGGCTGGCGCTTGCTGACCCAGAGTTCGCCCATGTTCCAGTAGCACTGGGCCGAAACAATATCGCCGATCGCACCGTCGTGGATACGCTTCATTGTCTCAATATACTTCGCCTGATGGCGGCGCTGCGTGCCGGCAACAATGGCAAGGCCTTTTTCCACCGCCTTGCCTGATGCCTCAATGACCATTTTGACTCCAGCCGGACAGACAGCAACAGGTTTTTCCATAAAGACGTTTTTGCCCTGCTTAATTGCCTCAGCGAGCTGTGCCGGCCTAAAGCCCGGAGGCGTCGCCAGAATTACCAGGTTCACGTCATCCAGAGCCATTAGCTTCTTGTAGGCGTCGAGCCCCACGAAGCAGCGTCTGTTGCGGACTTTAAATTGTTTCTTCAAACCGTTAAGGCGGTCCTCAAAAGCGTCGGCCAGCGCAACGATTCTCACGCCGGGCGAAGAATTAACACAGTCATTCGCTGCGCCGGACCCTCGACCACCACAGCCAACCACTCCGACACGAATCGTGTCGCTGCCTCTGGCTTCCGCCAAAGGAACTGCCGCGCCGCCCAACACTAAGGCCCCGGCCGATACTGCCGAACTCTTCAAGAGTTCTCGTCGTGTAAATTTCTGTTTTTGCACCATATTCGCCTCTCTAACTTTGCTTTAGTAGAAATCTTCGCGTTCCTGTTAGTGCTAACAAAATCTCCTCAAATGGTTGCCTCTTCCTGCCGCCTACTCAGCAGCAGAAAACACTACTTAAGGCTTTTGAATTGTGCGCCCGAGCCAAAAGTCCTAATATTGTAACGCAAACCTAGTAAAAAAGTCAAGAGTAAAAAACATAAATTATTTTCCTGAAGCAGGAAAATAATATTCAATCCCGATGCATCCATCAAAATCGACAATGTCATGCTTTTAAGTCACCCAAAGCTTAGAGTTCAGCGTCGGACAATTTAATATTGCAGATGAGCCGTTTATAGTTTATATGATGTTCACGACACGCTTATCTTGAGTTACAATAAGGAGTGAACGAGAAATGAAAAAAGCCTCAAGGATTGTCCGTAAGTCCACTATATTTATTTTCCCGCTATGCCTTTTGACTATTATTGTTCTGCTTGTTTTGGGCTATCGAGCTGAAACGGGGCCGTTTATCATTGTCTTTTTTGCGTCATTGGCTCTGTATTTTATGATCCATCCGCTTCTTAAAAGCTTCGCCTTTACTGTTTGGGTCTTTGCGTTTGTGGCCGCCTCGATGATTTACCCTAAGGCCTTCATGACATGGTCCGGATTCAATTTGGGTATCCTGATTGTCCCCTTGATTCAGATAATTATGTTCGGCATGGGAACCACTTTGAGTGTGGCCGATTTTGGCAGGGTATTCAAGATGCCATGGCCGGTCTTTATCGGATTTGTCCTTCAATTTACCGTGATGCCGTTGACCGGCCTTGCCCTTGCCATGATATTCGGCTTTAAGGCGGAGATAGCCGCCGGAGTTGTGCTGATAGGTTCCTGTCCCGGCGGGGTCGCCTCTAACCTAATGACGTATTTGGCCGGTGGTAATGTCGCATTGTCGGTTACGATGACCTCCTGCTCGACATTAGTTTCGCCGATTCTGACACCCTTCCTGATGGAAAAACTGGCCGGGAAGTTCATCGAGATTCATTTCCTGAAGATGATGTTTGGAATCATCAATATGATTATTGTCCCGATTGTTGCAGGTTTGATAGCAAATCGAATTCTATACAGCAGGCACAAGGTCTTCCATCACGGGGGAGCGTTGGCGCTAATTGGAGCCACAAGTGTTCTTATTGCTGTTGGCATGATTTTATGGGCGCCGGCGGCGGTTTTCACATACGGAGACGCCTCGTTGCAGAAAGACGGCTTTATAGTCGGTCTGCTTCTGATTGGCGTGGTCGCTTTATCCAAGCTTGTGATTAGTATCTGGTTGAAAGGGCCTGAAAACTGGATGGACAAGGCACTGCCTATTGTATCGATGGCGGGGATTTGTTACATCATCGCCATCATCACAGCACGTTCCAGAGACGATTTGATGACAGTCGGATTCTACTTGATTGGTGCGGCCATTATTCACAACTTCATCGGCTATATTCTGGGCTACTGGTTTGCCCGAGCTGCCCGTCTGGATGAGAGTTCGTGCCGAACAGTTGCATTTGAGGTCGGAATGCAGAATGGCGGGATGGCCTCCGGCCTTGCGATGAATGTGCTAAAAAGTGCGCCTGCCGCATTGGCGCCGGCCATCTTCGGACCCTGGATGAATGTCTCCGGCTCGGTCCTGGCCACGTGGTGGCATCGCAAACCTGTCAGCGCAAAGATAATTGAAAAAGGAGGAAATAATGAATCGACGTAATCTAATCAAGGGTGCAGGATTGTCAATAGCAACGGGCATTTTTGGAATGGCATCAAAAACCGAGGAGGCTATAGCAAGTGAGTATGCAAAGGCAACCAAAGGACTGCCTCGTTTAAGAATCACCAACGTCAAGGCCATTCTCACCGCCCCACAGAGGATTCGCCTCTGCGTTGTAAAGGTCGAAACGAGTGAGCCGGGTCTTTACGGTTTGGGATGCGCAACTTTCAATCAGCGGCCTTTGCCGGTAGCCGTTGCCGTCGATAAATACCTGAATCCCTTTGCAAAAGGCAGGGACGCCGACAACATAGAGGATATGTGGCAGAACGCTTATACGAGTTCTTATTGGCGCAACGGGCCTGTTCTAAACAACGCCCTCAGCGGGTTGGACCAGGCTCTGTGGGACATAAAGGGAAAACGGGCGAATATGCCCGTCTATCAACTGCTCGGAGGCAAGTGCCGGTTCGCCGCTGACTGCTATACCCATTGCAGCGGCCGGGACCTCAAACAACTCGAAAGCAGTGTTCGCCGGGCTATGAAAGAAAACTTCAGGCATATCCGGATACAACTCGGTGGCTATGGCTCGCCGCATCTGTCTGAGAAGCCGCACTTCAAGGATGCGGAATTTGGCTTGCCCTCGGATTCACATATGAAGCCGGGCCCTTATGTAAGAGCCACTATCAAAATGTTCGAGCATATAAGAAGCACCTGCGGCGATGAAGTTGAATTGCTGCATGACATCCACGAACGAATACCACCGATCATGGCTATAAACCTGATAAAAGAGCTGGAACAATATCATCCATTCTTTATTGAAGACCCGTTCGCCCCGGAAGACAATGGATATTTCAAACTACTCAGGCAGCAGACCAGCACACCGATTGCAATGGGTGAGTTGTTCAACAATCCCCATGAGTGGGTGGGGCTTGTATCAGAGAGGCTTATCGATTTTATACGCGTTCATATTTCGCAAATCGGCGGCCTAACAGTCGCCAGAAAACTCGCCGCCTTATGTGAATGGTTCAACGTGCGCTCAGCGTGGCACGGCCCCGGCGACGTTTCTCCGGTAGGGCACGCCGCCAATGCACACCTGGACCTTGCGATTCCGAACTTCGGGATTCAGGAAAGTGTCCGCTTCAGCCAGAAAACAAAAGATGTTTTTCCCGGATATCCCACTATGAAAGACGGCTACATGTACGTAAACGAGGCCCCCGGCCTTGGTGTCGATATCGATGAGAAGCTCGCCGCTAAATATCCGCTGCCCGAACATCCGGGCTATTGGAGCCCTGTGCGCCGAAGCGACGGAACAGCAGTAAGACCCTAAAAATATTATGTCATTAAAAGCATACAGCAAAACCTACGCTGCCGGAAATTGTCTATTCCATTAGCCGCTTCGGAACCTCTTATAAAGCGTAAGAAAAGTTGCTTTTTGGAGGCAAATTTGATAACGTAACGTAATGTGGTTTACTGGTGTTAATGTTTAGAAATCGCAAATGCTGGGAGAATGATTATGAAGGGTATAACACGCCGTACATTTATGAAAGGTTCTTTACTTGGGGCCGCCGCCGCAACGATCACACCATATTCCCGAGTACTCGGTGCCAATAATGATATCCGCGTTGCTGTTGTTGGTTTTCGCAGCCAGGGGAGCAACCATATAAAATATTTTTCAAACATTCCCGGCGTTCGTGTCGTGGCACTATGCGATGCGGACAGAGCATTTATCGACAGGGAAGTAAAGAAATTCAAAGAACGCAACGAAAAGGTCGATTCTTATGTTGATGTTCGCAAGCTCCTCGATGACAAAAACATCGATGCAGTCATCACCGCCACACCTAATCACTGGCATGCACTTATTACCGTCTGGGCCTGTCAGGCCGGTAAGGATGTCTATGTCGAAAAACCGGCCTCCTACAATATCTGGGAAGGCCGAAAGATGGT
>JABMRO010000155.1 GCA_013202635.1 Planctomycetota bacterium | reverse complement strand
TTGAACACCTCTCAGAAAACGTTCTTTTCGTTTGTTTACAAGAACCTCAATTGAGATATGAGCTTGTAACTGTTAACGAAGTCGTAAGTGAGGGATGTAGCTGTGACATAATTATTGATTTTTCCAACGTCGAGCTGCTCACTTCAGGAGGCATAAGCAGCTTAATTATATTAGAAAGGCTGCTGGATAGTTTCGGACACAAGGTCATTTTGTGCTCTGTTTCTGACAAAGTCAAGCAAATCCTTGGACGAACCGGCGTTCAGCCGTTATTTGAATTTGCCGATGACGAGTTTGCCGCATTGCAATCTATACGAAGCCATTCTAAGCTTTGACCAGTGAGTTGCCCCCCATTCAATTCTAAATTCTCAAAACGCACTTTATCTTCTGTGGTACTCTCTCCAGAGCTTGGGGTACACGAGATGAACGTAATACAGATAGCTGAGATTAAGAATAATCGGTATATTTTTAGCTCCTAACATTGAAATTTAGCGGCAAAACACGCAGTGTTTTGCCTGCTGGAATGTCTTGTTATGTGTTTTTATTTCTGTAATATTGGCACGACAACTCTAATCATTCAACCTCATATAGCACTAAAATGCCCCTTATCATATCTTTGGGTCTTTCATTTAGATATATAGGAATATTGTCGGATCTCATCTTTGTTTTATCCCATCCGACTTTAGGCGGTGACCTTCCCCCTTTATCTCACGGCATAGAGATTAACACAAAACAACAGAAAGCAAAAATGAAAAAATCCCTGCTAAATAAATATCTTCGTACTATAAACCTGTGGAAATTTACTAATCTGAATTAGTGTAAAAGCTATATAGACACAAACACCTTCAAAGAAAAAACCCCAAAAAAGACCGATGCAGTCTTCCGAGGATTCAATTAAGAAATTTCCAACGTCGGAGCTAAGGCGCGCGGCTTGCTGCGTCGCCTTCAGCGACTTGTTCGCACCTGTTCCTTTGTGAGTATATAACGCCTACTCCTTCGCGCGAGGATAGAACTGGCGATGACCGGCATTCATATATTCCCACACGCCCCTTTTCCAGGTCTCAACGCGCCTTTTCTCAAGATCCGTCTTGGCAAGCTTTACAGCCTCATCGATGTAAACTCCAAGCTCTTTCATCCGCTCTGGAGTTCCCAGCTTTCCCCAGGATCGCTCGGGACTGGTGCCCACAAGCCCTTCCTCCCGGTTGATCTCGGAAATGCGGTAGTAAAACGTCTTCATTGGTTCAGAGGCACCGCCGAAATACAGAGCGAAAAACTCATCCACGACTTCTTGGTAATCGGTGTCGACGTCGAAGGCGGTCTGCGTGTACAGGTAATAGTCGAGTTGCTGCCCGATCCCGCAGAGGAACACACCGCGAATCCCGTCTTTGTGGTAACGCTTTATTTCGCGCGATATGACGTCCGGCATGAAGCAGGGGAAACAGTTCCACTTGCCGATCACCGCCGGCTCCATGGGATGATGGAAGTAATTCCACAGATACAGCGGACGATCTCCCTCCTCCAACCAGGCCCGGTAGATGGCCATGTCATTTTCGTAGTATGTCCTCTTATCGTAGCCATAGCAGATGTGGAGACAGGGAGCAACACAGATATTGGGCTCCAGTTTCAGGCCCTTCGGAGGGTAGGTATATGATGAATAAGCAAGGGCGACGATGAACTTGTGCGGATGAGTCTTCCTAACCTCCTTAGCCACTTCATTTACGAAATTGAAGATGTAGTAGCTGTTGCGGGCATTACTGAAGAATCCTTTTCCCCGCTTGTCTTCTTCGCTGATGGCAAGAACTTGTCGGCACTTCTCACACTTGCACCATGAGTAGTTGTCATCGGGGACAACGGCAAAGTAATTGCCCATTGCTTTGAAGCCGTCTCTCAATTCCTTTCCGTCAAAATAATCGCCAGCCACATGCGCGACTTTTTGCACAAGCTTCGGGTTGGTGTAGCAAAGTTGGCTTCCACTGCCCCTGCCTTTGGCTTGATATTCCGGATTATTGAAGACTTCACGTACCGTCTTCCGCCAGATCGCGTGGTTGCCTGCCCATTTCTCACCCCCAACGCGCAAGCGCCGCCAGTACAGATTCAATTCGTCGTCGTCTGGGTTGTTCCACTGAACCTTGATAATGGGCCAGCCGCCACCCAAAGCATGGATATGCTTCAGATCTCGCGATCGCCGGGTCTCGCCTCCACGCATGGTCAGAGTCTTTTGGGAGCCGAACACAATGTTAAGTTCCGTCGGACCATACCAGCGGACCCCGCAGAACCGCTCCAGGAAATGGTAGGTGGCATAACAGGTGCCTTGGTCATCGAAAAAGCCGGGCAGTGTGATGGGTTTGGCGCCTTGTTCAGCTTGTCCTGTAGCCTTATGATAATCAATGTGGTGTCGGCTTGACTGAATCGTGCGGCCATAGGTGTCCCTGCCCAGTTCCTTCCGGTTCTCCTCTGTGTCCTGCCAGTCGCGACCGATCAGGATAATAGTATCCGGCCGGAACTGTATGAGGTATTCCAGTGACTTGAAGCCGTCCCCCTTAATGCCCAGGGCATTTGTCTGCTTGCTTTCACCAACAAGGATACGGGGGCCTGTTATCTCTTCACGATCCGTCCTTATAGGCACGACGGCTCCTGTGATCTTCCGGATATGATACTGTAGCTCCAGGGCGGCCAGTCTTGCCGAAGGTGTCGGGTTCCGTGCAACAACAATTGATGCACGGGGCTTAGTGTCACGTACCAGCGTTACTTTCACTAATGGTTTCTTTTCTGCGACTGACATACTCACACACAACCCGAGTGTCACAATTGTGG
>JABMRO010000154.1 GCA_013202635.1 Planctomycetota bacterium | reverse complement strand
TCAGAAAGCTTTGTGATTGATCGTGCAATTGGTCGCACATCTTTGTGAAATGAAGATTTACCTGTCATAATCAAGAAAAAAAGTTTTTCAAGGTAATTCTCGAATGCAGTAACTGCATTAATAACAAGTCCAGAATAGGCAATGCCGAGATCACGTTTAACTATCACATCCCCACGAAACAGCGTTTCTACTTTTAAACGGGTAGATTCTATGCCCTTCAACTTAAAGCTCAAACTTTTTAAAAGCTTGCGTTCCATGACTTTAATGAAAACCTTATTTGCCCAAGAAATAATTAGTGATAATCCGTCTTGAATTGATATGCGAAGTGTGGCGTTCGGTTGACTCAACAACTTTCCTTGGTGCATTCTTCAGAGCTAACCGATCTCCCCTTGAGATAATAGTTGAAAGTTGCCTGCTGGATAGAGTTAGGGCTTTTGTTCTTTTTAACTCTGATTTGAGTCCATACATATTTTGATATAAAGCAGCAAATAAGCAATAGAAAGTGGTTTTGTTGTTAAATAAAGAAATAGCTTCTTCTGACATTCTATCCTCGATAAGGTCGAAAATGGCTTTAAATCTATTTTTAATTTCTTTATAGCCGGGGAGTGTTTCATCGTATTTTTTGTATATATCATCAATTGTTTTTTTTGTCATTTGAGTGATTCCTTGAATAATCAAAATAAGCAATTCACTCGTAAATTCCACTTCTTTCATTCTGGCAATATCACTAGGAGTAAATACTTGCCAACCTATCCATCTATTAAGCTGTTTTAAAGCAAGTTGATATGCTAGGGTTTTAAATTCCCCATACCATTTAGCATTACGGAGTTCTTGTCCATTAAGGTTGACGCCAGTAGCATTGATACGGGCAAATATATCATATATTTCGCGGTCATCAGTATCATTAGGAAAAGTGTGAACAGTTAGCGTGTAATCTAAAATCCTTTCTTTAATATGATCAGGCATTGATACAAATTTCGCGTTTCTCAGCTTAGGGTGGTGAATTCCCATTATTTTGAAATCATCAACTTCGGGATTAAAATCTTTGATTAAATCCGGGGCGATAAAACTAATTAGGGTTCTTAGTCGTTGCTGACCATCAACGACTTCCCTTTTAGATTTCAGGGTTTCGAGATCTGTTGGCAAGTCACGAATAAAGATTACCGGCACTGGTAAACCTCGAATAATAGTGTCCATGAAGTAGGATTTTGCTCCTTTTTTCCACACATGGCGTCTTTGGAAATTTGGATTTAGAATAAGCGTGCCGTCTCTTTGCCATGAAATAAACTCAGCAACTTTACACTCGGTCCGAGAAATATTTGAGTTAGACATATCTATATCCCTTATATAAGCAATTTGTTTGTCCAAGCTTTACTCGTTTTTGTTTTGCTCCCACCATTCTTGCCACTCTTTCCTGTGTTCGTAATCCTTTCCTACAAGATGCTTAAGGCATGCTATTGCTGCCTCATAAACATAAAAACGCTTAGGGCCCTCCGTGGGTCCAGTGTGGTCCCAGCCGTCAAAACTTCCACCGTCCTGTAACATCTCAATAAGGGTCACAATCGACTTTGGAGACTTGAGTTTTGCAAGAGCTAATGCCACCTCATAGCGATTCGCAGCATCAGGCTCGGAATGGTAGAGTTTCACAATATGATCGACTGATTCCAAGTTCTGTTTTTCCATACGAAGTACTCTGAGTGTTTCCCCGCGGATATATTTATTCTCAGATTTCAGTCCTAATTTATGGAGAATGTCGAAGCTTTCTCTACCATTCATGAAACATAGGGCATGGACAATATCGCGGCGAAAATCGAACTTGACTTTATCCTTTGGCTTTAGGGAATCAGGAGAATAGGGAAGCTGACACAGCATATAGTTTAAGTCCTCATTTTCCCAAAATGCAACAAAGTTGTCCAGGGCAATTGCTCCTAGCGAAGATAAGGCCTTGTAATCCTTTTTTTGCAATAGATACCAAACCTCTCCTAGCGAAGATAAGGCCTTGTAATCCTCTTTTTGCAATTTATAGTAAACCTTTTTAGGATCATCGCTTGGTTGCCATTGTAGTTGATCAAGAGCTCTAGCAGCTGTTTCACGACAAGAATGATATTTGTCCTTCATCATAATGTGAACTAAACGAGGGATCACGTAAACATTCTTTGTTATGAAATCTATCTTATCGTTGGCCGCAAGAATGTTTAATGAACCTGCTGCTGCGCAACGAACCAACTCACTGTTATCTTCTAATTTCTCGACCATTTTCTTCAGAATCTTCTTTGACCATTTTTCCATAAAGATCTTAGATTCTATAAGTTCTCTGCATGCGTTTTCACGAGTATGGCAGCTTTTATTGTTTAATGCTTCCATTAGCTCTTTAAAGACTTTGCGTTGAACCGCTCTCGCTCTCCATCTGTACAGTTTGAGGAATTTCATGCTTCTGTCTCCTGTAAAGACAATCTGTTAAAACCAACCTGGCTTTGAACTTATATTAGAGTTTCGTTGAATAAGATTCAAGCTTATTATCGGGGGAATTAGCAGCGCTAACATCGAGAGCGATTAGGCCGGCATAGTCATACCCGACACGAACAGCAACAAGCGGGTACAAAGGTTATCTCGCTTCAAAAGAAGGCGCTGGTTCGCGCCAACCGGTATCAATCAGCTCTGGCAGATAGATGCTACATACTTGAAAGTTGGCCCAAATATTGATAAATATTATTATAATTCGTATTATATGCGCTTGTCAAGCGGGTGTACAAATGAATAAATCTACTGATGTGCAGTGAGCAAAAGCTTTCGAGGCTGTCGAAGACTACGAAAATTCGGGAACGAAAGCTAATATTTTGAGATGTTGGCAGACCTTCCCCGTATTGGGCAAGCAGTTTGATAAATCGAACAACAAAGCTATGCAGCTTCTCTGAGCCTATAACCAGTGATCCGTGTATGGCAGAAATAGTGCTGCTCGATATTTACCGGCACTGTTTTGGCATTACGTTCTGGCTTCTTTGGCTTATTGCCGTAATATACATCATCAGGACGAAGGCCTTCTAATGTCATGTGCGGCCGCCAACTATTATACCAGAGTTCAAATTCTTTACACAGGTCAGTCAGATGATCAATGCCTTTGATAAGAGCTACTCGTTACCTTGTTCAGATGACAGCTTGTTTATGGACCTGTTAACTATGTCTTCAGGATAGTCAAGATATTCCAATAATTTAATCGCGTTACTCGTAGAAGCAATGCCCTCTCTGAGTTTAAAATCAAATTTCAAGCCTTGTTCATCAACATCATCCGTAAAGTGATAGCTTTTGAAGCCAAAATCAAGCTTTCTGGCGAGGTCCAAATCATGCGTTGCAACAACAACCAATGCATTGTGGTCAATCAGATAACGCAGAATTTCAAATGATGCAATAACACGCTCTGATGAGTTAGTTCCGGCCAGCGGTTCATCGATAAAACATAAGGTTAGAGTTTCTTTTTCAGAAGATCTTATCATTCTCAACAAGTGCTCTGCTTGCATAAGATAATAACTCTTTCCTTCTATTAAGTTGTCTGCCTCGTTGATTAACGAAATTATTCTGAAGTAATTTCCAGTATAAGAGGTGGCAAAACACGTATAGACAGTCTGGGCTAAAATAGCGTTTACTCCCAAAGTCCTTAAAAATGTCGTTTTGCCGGCCATATTTGAACCCGTTATGGTTACCCCTTTTCCCCGTATAGTAATTGAATTAGGTACCGGATCTGTTAATAGAGGGTGTCTTGCATCTTTAATCTCAAGTAACAACCCTTTGTCCGAAAAGTCAGGCTCGGCATATCCCGCCGATCCTTCGCGGTAAGAAGCTACTGATTGCAGAGCGTCTAATTCTCCAATCAAACGATAGATCAACCTAAGCTCTTCCTTATGTGCATTAATCTCATCCAAAACAGCATAAAAGATCCTGACCTCTCGTAGAAAATAAGTGTCCAGGTGAGCATATAACAAAGTCCCGATATCAGAACTAACAGAGCCTTCAGGAAACAGTAAGAGAGTTTTTCTCACAATTTTCTTTGTTGCTGATGTTGCTTTTTTCAATTCTGCTCGGTAGTCTGCTAACTCGGGACATTCGATGGCTGCGATTTTTTCCCCTAAACGAATCATTGCACCCAGATAGCGAATAGCAGCTAATTGAAAAAGCAACCGTCTCCTTACTTTGTTTGTTGCCAGCAAGTTGACAAAGTAAAGAGGGAGGATAAGTACAATAAAGCTGGCTGAATCCCATAAAAGTGGAACAGCAATGATCGAGATTAGCGCCAGCAAAGCCAAGAACGAAAACAGAAACTTAAGAGGAGTCGATGGAGGTAATTCTTCACAGACAAGGGCAGTGATTCCATTGCCTTTTTGCTTACCCATACGGTGAAGCCTTATCTGGATCTGCTCTCTAATTTCTTTGTTAATTTGAAAAAGTCGAATGATTTCATTTCTTTTCTTTAGTATTTTGTCAGATAACAATGGTGCTCTGAGAATGTTATAAAGGATACATTCTCCCGGATTGGTCATAGTTCTTTCAATCTTGGAATAAAGGTCATTCACGTTCAGATCCGACCAGGTTTGGTCATCAATGAAAATATCGTTATTATCTTGCTGCAAGGTGAAATATCTATAGAAGCTTTCTATTTCTGAAAAGTTTCGTTTCTTGATTTTTTCCTTTCCCCAATCCTCTCTTAGCCGACTAACAAGCTTTTGAAGAGTATTTTTCTGATAGATTCTGATAATGACGATTATTAATGGGAGCAAAATCAAAAGCCCCCAATAATAAATTGGGTCAATCTTGATGCCCATGAGCATAATGGCAAAAGCAAAACCTACGGAAAAAATAATCAAAATCTTCAACAATAGAGAAAGTTGCTTAACCGATATCAAGGAAAGTTCAGATATGATTTTCAATAATTTCAATTTCATTTAGACATTCTCCCAACAGAGATTAACGAATGGTCAAAGGCCTGTCAAACCAAAAGAATTGTAGTGCTTAAATCACCATAAATCACATCGTACCAATCTGCTAAACCGGCAGATTCTGCATTATGAAAGATAGACAGCTTCTCAAACCCATGTTCCGATATATTCTCCTCAGCCTGCTTCGCATCATCCTGAATTCTCTTGATGTTTGGATGGTTTGGGTTGTGCCTCCTAAGGAATCTAATGAGCTTTTTGTATGTTCTCAGACGTTCGTGTTCTTCAGAGCCGATTATTTTCTGAGAGTAGCCTGTCTCCTTCGATATGGCCACAAGTGGAAAGACACACTCAAGAATACACCGTAACAGCATTCTGGCTTGTTGGGACATACCCTTTCTGCACAACAGAATGAAAGCTTGGTAGGTTGCAACAGTCCGTGCAAACAGAGTCGAGCCAACAACCTGATCCGCATCATTTTTATGAACAATAAGCTTGTACTGTAGCTCTTGGCAATATTGATTAACCGTTTGGATCCTTGATTAAGTCCTCTGGAATTGAGCTTGAATGAAAAAAAGATTTCAGGCCTTCTTCGCGACAAATATTGAGGTCCACTTCTGTAGCTAACGATTGGCTACTCATAGACAATTGTGTTTTACTTCCGGTTTCTGTTAGTTTCTCATCAAGTTGCTCGATGCCGAAACCTTCGGCTCGAACAATGCGTTTCTTGTCAGTCAGAATCAGCCAGGGCAGTGACCTTACTCCCCAGGTGAAACGAGTGTTTTCCTCATCACCTTCAATCATTCCGACCGGAAAGGCAATATCGTTTGTTTGGATCCATTCATCAAGCTTTGCTTGTTCAACCTTCGAGGCTTGCACGGCAACGACGGTTACACTTTTGTCCTTGAGTTTCTTGGCTAGTTTGGCAAGCTGGGTGATGCAATTTCGGGAAGGTCGCTGGTTCATATCCCAGAAGCATACCAGAATCATCTTGCCTCTGGCCTGGTCTATGTCGAACTCGATATCAATGTCGGCGAACTGCCGCAAGCGTTTGGCCGGGCGCGTCGGCTCAAAGTCGGATGCCTGCTGTTCAGACACCGTGTATGTGTTCACCGAAGTATCGGGTGGAAACTCAGGGGTAAATTCGCCACCGGCGATCTCAACATTTGGGCTAAAAGACTCTACACTCACGACCTTACTCGAAATCAGTGAATGTTGCAAGGCATCGTCTGATCGATACCAGCTTATCGTGGTCTTCTGAGGGAACGGAACGCCGCTCCAGGACTTGATATTCTCCGCCTCGTAGAGATAACGCAGATTGTCGTATTCGTAGCGTTCTATCCGCAGCGGATAGACATCACGTTCTTTCGTCACCCAGACCTTTAGTCTTTCTTTGGAGCTCATAATGCTCTCAAGCAACGAACAAGGTATTCCGCCAATCTTGCCGGAGCCTTTGAGTTCGACCTTATGAGTGAGCAAGTCTCCGATTGTTTTGCTCGGAAAGAATTGCTGTAGGTTGTAGATGGGGGTCATCTCTCTCCTGCCCTCCCAGATGGTGGCTGCCTTGTTCGGCATTTGGTAGAGAGTTGTCTTTTCGCCGTCGAAATACCACTGAACATTGAAATCGCCGGGCTGTATCTCCACAACCGAAAATCCATAGAGGACGCCGTCAAAAGCATACTCGCACCACAACAGACGTGGCTCTTGACTCTGAGCATTCCGCGCTTCTATTCGATAGGTGGCCCGCCCTTTTGCGGGAAAACGGAGATTTTGGGCCAGCCTGTGCAGGATGTATCCCAGGCTATTCCTGTCTTGTTCGCTCACCGGGAGCCCGCGGGCCAGTTCATCTTTCACATCCAGGACGGCTACCTCGACATCGGTCTCGTGACCCGGTTCCAGTGAAACATTGCGGAACTCCACCCACTGGTAGGGACGCTTCTGGTACTCAAACCGATGCATGTCTTCGAGCCGCATATTCCAGAACCAGTACTGCTCCTTGATCAGACCGGGGCCTTCCCCGTGAGTCACGGGGCTTTCTTCATGAATCTGATCATCCCGGTCGAACAAGAGCATTCGTCTGGCTTGCACGTCGTCCACATCCGTGCGGACCATTTCAAGGATGACAGCACGCCCTTTCTGACGTGGCCACGTTAAGATCAGTGGATTGTTACTTTCTTTGAAGACTATGTTGTCATGGTCGTGCTCGTGCCATGCGTCATCGACCCACTCCTCCACTTTTTGCCACGGCTCGGTGCTTACCCCGATGCGAATGGTATCCACAGTCTGACTGTCCTTAAACCGGCAAACAAATGCAAGCACCCCGTCCACGGACTCATTCTTTTCATTAAGTGGAATGTTCGGCTGAACGTTGCTTCTGCCCAGAGAATTGTAGGTGACACAGCTATAGTCGTCCGTTCCCGTGATGCGCAGAGCAAAGTCACGAACGTAGATACCGACATGAGCACCTGTACTCCTTCTCGAGTGGCGATAGGGCTCATCGGGCAGATCTGCTCCATCGGGTCGCCACCATCGCTTTGGCTGGGACAATCCGCTCGATCGATATGACACTCCGATCAATTCTACTGCCACCCCATTTGGTAGCGTCGCTGCGAATACTCTGCTGTCCTGTTTTGCATCGGAATGGCCTGCAATGCTTAGCAGACAGGTCAAAATCCATATTACTTGTTTCATCGTCTTACTCTCCACTGATTTGTTTGAGCTTGTCATTCAGATCTGTGACACCTAATCCCTCCGCGCAAACTTTATGCCCCTGGTCCGTCAGAATCAGCCAGGGCAGCGATTTGACGCCCAACCGATACCTCTTGTGCTTGTCAAGCATGGATGGGACCATGGTGAATACCTACCTATCCTCTCAAAAAACAAGTCTTTACATCTCCAAAACACTTCTTTCAGATTGAAAGCCATAAGAAAGCATTTCATCTATACTAAAGATGCCAAAACCACACATCCGTTACAGTAATTCTCCGGAAAATGCGGAAGAATCTCACAATTTCCATAAAAACTGAACGAGTGTCTGTAATACACGTGCTCACTTTTAGAACAGCCTGGTTACGTCTGGTACACTCAAAAGCTCCTTACTTTTTTCTTAACGTTGTTATTTTCTCATCCAGCTCATTAATGCCGAATCCTTCGGCCTGAACGATATGCTTCTTATTCGTCAGAATCAGCCAGGGCAGGGCCTTCACACCCCATGCGGTGCGGATTGTCTCGATATCGCCGGTTATCGTGCCGACGGGGAAAGGAAGGTTGTTATCTTTGGCCCACGCCTCAAGTTTATCGCTCTCGATTTTCGAGGCCTGGATGGCGGTCACGACGATGCCTTTTTGTACCAACGACTCGGCTTGCCTGGCCATTTGCAGGATTGTGTTCCGTGAGGGGCGTTGCTGGAAGTCAAAGAAACAAATGAGGATCCTTTTGCTCTGCACCTGCTCTGGTTTGAGATCTATCAGCTCTTTCCAGTCTGGTAGGGATTTGCCAAGCAGCGGTTTTATTCCGGTGTGTACGCCTCGTCGGCCGAGAACTACCTCGACGTCACGGTCGCCACCCTTAGCGTCGAGGAATCCGGCGCCGCCGGATATGCTGCCCATGCCGGCCTGAATCCGTAGGGGACCGGTACAAACGCCATCGACAGTGAACCTGCCATGCTCGTCACTGGAGCTCTGGTGTTCCGGCTGTCCAGTCTTGCTGCCGCGCGGACCCGTTACGATGATTGGAACACCCGCAACCGGAGTCCCGTTGGCATCGACAATCACGCCGGAGATGGACCGGTCCGCCGGCGTCAGGACAATGGGCGAGACCTCAACCTGCCTGTCCTGCGCTGAGTCGAAGGGAAGTTCTCTGTGCTGGACCGGGCCAAAACCCTCAGCACTCACCTCAAAGCGGTACTGAAAATCCTCAGTGGGCGCCGGGACAGCACGGGCCTCATAGAAACCATTGGCATCCGTAAGCACCGCTGGCGCTGCATCCGTTATCCAGCCCGGCATGGAAGCCCGCAGGGAAACGGTCGCCGCGGGTATTGCTTTACCGTTAGGGTCCGTGATACGGCCGCGGACCACAAAGGCCGGCAAAAGAGTCACGTCAAGCGGTTGGGCCTGATCCTTGACCTCCGCCAGGCCCGCCAAATTGTGTTCGGTATCCCGGGCCAAAACCAGGACGCCTCGGATGTTTGAGCTCGGACGCCATGTGACCTTGAATCGGCCCTGCTCATCAGTGCGTGAGGCTTCTTCGCAGATAGGCTTGGAACTGACAATCGCGCCAGCCACAGGTTGTCCGCTCGGATCGCGCACGATCCCAGTCACGACCGGATATGCAACCAGACTAACTTGTCGCCGGATTGATTCACCCTTGGCGATAATTACAGGCTCGGGATCTGTGAAATAGTCGTAGGCTTCTGCCCACATCCGCAGTCGAGACTCTCCGGGCGGCACACGCAGACGAGCGAGACCGTCGGCGTTGGTGCGCACTGAATTGTACCAGCAGGGATGCAGGCCGAAATTGGCCGGCAGCGAGACATTCACGGCCGCGTTCTCGATGGGCTTCTCCGTCTTAGCGTCCAGAATTGTGACCTCGACCAGCCCCCCTTTGCTTACCGGGACATTGACCTCAGCCGTCTGCCCCGTCTCGACGCTGACCTTCACGTCCTTGCCGACCCAGTCCGACGGCTGACCGTACGGGGCTACTACCTGAAGGGAATAGTCATTCGCGGCCAGGCCCGTGTAAATAAAAGCGCCATCCGGGCCGGAGGTAACGGGAAGCACACACGAGTAGTTGGCATATCTGGCATCCGGCCGGGCGAGCAGACGGACACCTGCCACGCCTTCACCGGAGTCCTCGTTAACGACCTTCCCTCGAAGAATACCCTCGGGCTTAAGAACAATACGAATGTCGGTCCGTCCCGCCTGAAACCGGCTGCCCGCCATATTTGACAACTCGTGCTCCCAGTATGTCCAGCAGGAGGCCTTGCCGGGGGCTTCGACCCAGAGATCGGCTGTGCTTTTAGCGGGGAGGTGGTCAAAACGGAATCGGCCCTCACCATCGGTCCGGGCCGTTAACCAGTCTTGTGGTGTCTCAAAGGTCACGCCGGGCGTCCCGCCCATCCAGCCCATCTTCAGGCACAAGCGAACCATCGCTCCGGGAACTCCCCGTCCGGCCTCATCGACCACTGTGCCTGCCAGGACCGCAGGCTCCCCAAGACGTACAATCATGTCCTGTCCCGATTGCCCAAAGCGTACGCTCTGCCAACCCAACGCAAGCCCTTTCTTCCAGGCAACGACCCAGATATAGTCCTTTCTCTCGGCGCTGACCTGTAGCTCAAACCTACCGTCTTGTCCTGTGATCATACGACTGGGCGCTGCCCAGCTTGTGTGACCCGCCGCGTAGTCATACAACTGCTCGCAGCCGACAACCTCGGCGTCTGCGACGGGACGACCACGCCAGTCCACAACCGAACCGGAACAATCCACCTGCTTGACGGGCCCTTGGCTCCACAACACACCCGCAGAGCAGGCAATAATTGTGATAAAGACCGTCCAGGCAATAAAACATTTCTCATTGTGCCACATTGTTCATCTCCTCAATCATGTTATCCAGACTATAAAAGCCGAATCCCTCCACACTGGTCACATATGAGCGATCTGTCAAAATCAGCCACGGCAGCGATTTGACACTCCAGTCAAAACGTGTTTTCTCCTCATCGCCTTGGAGCGTTTTCGCTTGTCAACCGCTAATAGGACCACTGCGAACATCTGTCTATCCTCATTATAATTAAAGCACTTATATTACCAAATTCTTGATTCACGTTTCAAACTACTAAAATACACTTCACCCACACAATAGACGCCAAAACCACAAATCCGTCACAGTAATTCTCCGGAAAATGTGGAAAAATCTCACTATTTGCGTAAAAACTGAGCGAGTGTCTGTAATACATGTGCTCAGTTTGAAACCAAAGGCTACCTCATTATCTCAACTTTATGATTTTGCCATCCAGCTCATTAATGTTGAATCCTTCCGCCTGAACAATATGCTTTTTATCTATCAGAATCAACCAGGGAAGGGCTCGCACGCCCCAAGTAAAGCGTGTTTTTCCTCAAGGAACAATCCCATATTATTGATCCTGTTCTTGCTTGGAAAAGCTTCACCTTTATAGGTTGCAGTTATCATGTAATACATGTTCTGTATCCTTAATTAGGGCTATGCTAACGACGCGGCTTAGCAGCCGCGGCGATCTATCAGCGGTCTGCTACAGCCGCAGGTTAGGCCATATGCTGGACGAACAAGAAACTTTATATAATTGGATCCTACACATCTATCCCAAAAATTTGAGGTTCTTTTCGAGTACTGCAATTTTCATTTAACCATTTGGCAATGTTTTTCATCATGCTGTCTTCCCATACCCTTGCACCTGTGGGACAGTTTTTAATACAAGCACAACAGCAGATGCATAGCTCGATTTTAGTTGCCACGCTCCCATTAATTGAAATGGCTGCAGTTGGACATACACTGGCACACGTACCACAAACTGTGCATGTGTCTTCTTTGGTCACTGGTGAAACAGCCATAGATCGCGCTCCGCCTTCATAATGGAAATCTGCCGGGAATTTCCAAATCTATTTGGGCATCAGGTGATTGT
>JABMRO010000014.1 GCA_013202635.1 Planctomycetota bacterium | reverse complement strand
TCAAAATCATCTACAATAAGGAAGTTAGCCGTTGTAAAGCTCCAGACGGGACCTATCCACGGGCTGTCGGTGTTGGCGTTATTGACCTCATCAATGCGCCAGTAATAAGTAGTATCCCACAGGAGCTTTCCGGGGTCATAGTTCTCGGTACCAATGTCCCTGTCACCTTTATACTCAGGGGAAGAAGTATCGGCATCTCGCAGAGCAGCTTTATCCGTGCCGAAATAGACCTGATGCGAAGCGGCATGGTCTGACGGTGACCAGCTAAGAACCACCA
This sequence comes from Planctomycetota bacterium, assembly GCA_013202635.1. Taxonomy (GTDB): domain Bacteria; phylum Planctomycetota; class Phycisphaerae; order Sedimentisphaerales; family Anaerobacaceae; genus NIOZ-UU13. The sequence goes on along the minus strand of JABMRO010000014.1, from coordinate 7,290 downwards.
TTTGCGTGACATCCACAGCGCCGTTAGATGGATTCAGGCTTTCGACGGCACCTTCGGTGGTAAAGCTCCAGACCCGGCCTTTATGAGTGGTGGATACATCAAACTCGTCAACTCGCCAGTAGTAAGTCTTGCCCGGTTTAAGAAGGCCGGTAGTATAGATTGTAGGTCCAACGAGGAGTCCACCAACAGCGTTGTTCACATCGTGAAAGTTTTCTCCAAAATATACCGTGTGCAGTTTCGCACCGAAACCCGGCGTCCAGGTAAGGAGGCTAACTGGATCTACAAACTCGGCGCCATCAGCAGGTTCTGGGTTGTATGCGATTTTGGATGGGATTGTAAGGCTCCAGATATCTCCTTTGTGTATAGTTATACCGTCAGCCTCAACCTGATCAATCCGCCAGTAGTATGTCGTGCCCGGAACAAGAGCCTTTGGAAATGAAGAATCGGGAAGCCCGGCGACAAAATACTCTTCGGTCTGGTTACCCTGAAATGTATCGGGGGTGCCGTCGTTTACATCCGCGAAATTTTCACCGAAATAGACATCGTGTGAGACGGCAGAATTTCCCGGAAACCAGCCAAGGCTTACCCATGTATCCATATACAGGACACCATCAGGCGGACTGGGATCGTAGGCTCTTGAACCGGCCATCAGCTTTTTTATCTCGGTTAACGTCAGAACCGTGTTGTAGATTCGTACATCGTCGATGAGGCCCGGGAAGTAATTGGAGTTACTGAGTCTGGCGCCTATTCTAACCTGGTCAATTGTCCCTACTTCTCCGTCGAGGCTGTCAACAAACTGGCCGTCCAGATACCAGCTTCCTCCTTCTCCAGTATATGTTACAGCAAAATGGTGCCATTGCGTATCGACGGGAATGAATATAGCCCCCCAGCCGCCCACGAAGATAATATAATTGCCTGCATCGTCCACTTCAATATCGTAATAAGTACCATCTGTATCGCCATCCGGGACGAAGCCGAAGACGCTTGTCCAGGGTGCTATGTCTGTGGTGCTTGCCTTTGTCCAGCCGGCCATTGTCCTCTGATCCGTCCCGCTTATTCCTACGCTGCCGACGTCCACATAGTCGCCGTCACCATCGAGCTGAATCGCACCGCCAATCTTGCCGGCCACCCACTGTGGGTCGCCTTTTAAGGTGCCATCGTTGCCATTGCCGGATGCATCATGTGCCACGCTGCCGGAACTTTCATCGAACTGCCAGTGAGCTATGAGGTCGGCGGAGCTGTTACCGGCCATGCACAGAACCAAAAAAATGAATAAATAAATCAATTTCTTAGACATAATATTCCTCCTTCAGGAAATGAAGATAAGTTGTTATTTGAAATGTCAAAAAACATAACCACCAGGGACAATGCTTTCGCTGCAACTCTATACATTGCATAATAATTCCTCCTCAATTTGGAAAAATACAGGAATTGCGTCCGCCGGATGACTAAGATCAACAGATGTGTGCTCTGCGCGGACACATCCTTTTCCTGCCTATTTTATACCAAACCCACTACCTCCCCGTCAAGGAAAATCCCTCTAATTATGCATAATTTCAGTGTTAAGACTCAGGCCGGCATAGGCGATGCCGGGCAAACTGCTGTATCGAACATCATTTGGTTATTCCTTTCTCTTGGCCTGGAGAGAACCTATTGTGTAATGCAGTACGATATGTTATAATATCTTGTGTCGTTATAAAGCTTATCGGCTGTTAAAAGCGATGCTTTATGGTTTGCTGGTCTGAACAAGGAGGAATGCTATTCATATGAGATATCCGTGGACTCTTGTTTTTCTCGTTATATTCAATCTTACCATCAGCCTTTCTACTATGGTTCGGGCACAGGAGCTAATCCGGATAAACGAGTTCATGGCCGTGAACGATAATGGTCTTGATGACGAGGATCGGGATGAATCGGACTGGATCGAGATCTACAATGCCGGAATGAACCCGGTCAACCTGGAGGGGTGGTATCTGACGGATGACGTCAACAACCTGACGCAGTGGGCATTTCCGGAGGTAATACTCGCGCCTGATGCTTACTTGGTTGTTTTTGCCTCGGGAAAAAATCGCAGAGATCCCCTGGCGGCGTTGCACACCAATTTTAAACTAAAAGGCAGTGGCGAGTATCTGGGATTAGTCCGTCCGGACGGTGAAACCGTGGTCTGGGAGTTCTTTCCGATGTATCCGAAACAGGCCCCCGATATTTCTTACGGCCCAATCAGCAGTACCGTGGAAACAATGCTCTTAATGTCCGGGGCCCCAGCCAAGGTCCTTGTGCCCCGTAACAATGCCCTGGAGCCTGTCTCACAGCTTTCGGAGACGCTACGTCCCTGGACGCAAGAAGGCCTGGATGATTTAACCTGGCAGATGGGCACCACCGGTGTAGGTTATGATTACCCTGGATTGATAGGTTTGGACATCTCGGCGATGCGCAACGTCAATGAAACAGTGTATATTCGCGTGCCCTTCATTGTGGAGGATCCCTCGGCGATCCAGGCCCTAACCTTGCGCATGCGTTTTGACGACGGGATGATTGCCTATATTAACGGGCAGGAGGTGGCACGGGTAAATGCCCCGGCCCCGGGTGCAGAGACGTGGAACTCCGGTGCATCGGCCAATCAGTCCGACAGTATTGCTATTGAACAGGTTGATTTTACTATCCCACAATTCGACTTTCTCCATGTTGGGGCCAACCTGCTGGCCGTACAGGGACTGAACTATCAGATTAGTAGTTCGGACCTGCTGATCATTCCAGAGTTGCTGGCCACAATTGATACAATAGACGGATCGTCATGTCAATTTTTCCCGACCCCGACGCCTGGAATACCGAACAACACTGGTATTGATATTTTGGGGCCGATCATTTCCGATACGGACCACTATCCGCGCATACCCACTGAATATGAGGACCTGCTGATAACTGCCCTTATCGAGCCGTCCTTCAATCCCATTGATACCGTCATGTTGTACTATCGTGTTATGTTTACTCGCGAAGTAAGCGTGCCGTTACTGGATGATGGTACGGGTGGCGATAGCGAAAGCGAGGACGGGCTCTATAGTGTGCGAATCCCGGCCTGGAGGTTTAAAGCGGGGCAGATGGCCCGCTGGTTCATTATGGCCACAGACACTGCCGGACGCAAATCACGGTTCCCAGCCTATATTGATCAGCTAAATTCTCCGCAGTATTGTGGTACAGTAGTGAAGGATCCGAACCTGACTAATCCACTACCAGTACTGCATTGGTTTATCCGGGAACCGCAAGCCGCCAACTCCAATGCCGGAACCCGCTGTGCGCTCTTTTACGATGGGGAGTTCTATGACAATGTGGGGATCAATATTCACGGCCAGTCCAGCCGCGGATTTCCGAAAAAGAGCTACGATATCGATTTCCATCCCGGTTATAACTTCAAGTGGGAGCCGGGACAGCCACGTGCCGACGATATAAACCTGATGACGACATATCCGGATAAGGCTCAGATGCGTAATATACTGGCCTATGAGATATATCGGGATGCGGGTTGTCCCTACCACTGGGTTTTTCCGGTACGAGTCCAACAAAACGGGGCCTTTTGGGGCACAGCTCACGTGATGGAGAACGGCGATGAAGATTGGCTGATTCGGATGGGTTTGAATGCCGAGGGAGCCCTTTACAAGATGTACAACAGATTTGATAGTGCGAGTAGTGCCTATAGTGGTGCCGAAAAGAAGACACGAAAATATGAAGACAACGAGGATTTGCTGGCGCTCTACAATGGCCTCAGCCTCTCGGGCGAAGCACGTCACCGATATCTCTATGACAATGTGGATGTCGCGCAGGTTGTCAACTTCCTGGCTTTACGCACAATCACGGGAGATGTCGACTGCTGTCATAAAAACTACTACCTTTACCGTGATACGGGCGTCAGTAATGAATGGCAGATGTGGCCGTGGGACGTGGATTTGAGCTTTGGACGAGTGTGGAATTCTGCGGAGACTTACTGGAACGAAAACCTTGTTCCGAATACGCATCTGTTTGTCGGCAGAAGCAACCGTGTGCCAGACGCCATTTTTAACACTCCGGAAACACGGCAGATGTATTTGCGCCGCATACGAACGCTCATGGATGAATTTCTCAAGGCACCGGACACGCCGGAAGATGAACTGTATTTTGAGCCGCGTATTGATACGTTGGCGGCTTTTATTGCCCCGGATGCTGCCTTGGATGCCGCTAAATGGGGCTCCCATGCATGGGGTAATGGTTCGACGGCTCCTTGCTGCCCCCAAACGTTGCTGGAAGCCGTCGAAGAACTGAAGTACTCCTACCTGCCTGAGCGTCGGCGTCAACTATTCAACGGCCTGGCTTCCGGAGCTAATGAAATACCCGATGCCCAACTGGTCGGTACGGTTATCAGCTTCGGTACTATTGATACCAATCCTGCCAGTGGTAACCTGGATGAGCAGTACATACAACTGCATAATCCCAATTATTTTGCGGTAGATATTTCCGGCTGGACACTGAGTATTGGGCAAGATCCCAACACTAATCTTTTTACGTTCCACGGCGGAACGGTCATTCCCGCAAATGGGACTATTTACGTTGCCGCTAACCAGGTGGCTTTTCGCTCTCGGAATTCATCTATCAGAGGTGGTCCAATATTGTTTATTGTTGGTGATTTCAGTGGTCGGCTTGCAACTCGAGATGAAATCCTTCTTTTGACCGACCGGCAGCAAGTGATAGTGAATTTTGTTATAACGACCCAAGCCGGCAGGCGATGAGAAGCGAGGGAGAAATACACCTGCACAGGTTACGTACTACGCGGGCTGTATAAGAAAAGAATGATAGCCAACATAAAATCAGTAAAAACCTGAAAATCTCTCAATATTATTTAAATTTTCACACCCGACAAATATTAAGTAATTGCCCACTTTCAAACTGGTGTGCCGGTATTGTCTTTATATTTTTTGCGAAGCAGTTTCAGCTCGGCCTTTAGCTTTTTGACAAGACCTGAGTTTGCCGGTTCGTTATAGATATTTTTCATTTCTTTCGGGTCTTTTTTCAGGTCGTAAAGCTCCCACTCGTCGATGTCATTGTAGAAGTGTATCAGTTTGTACCGTTTGGTACGTATGCCGTAATGCCGTTTTACGCTGTGCACCGCAGGGTATTCGTAGTAGTGGTAGTACATCGATTTTCGCCAGTCTCCGGGTGTTTTGCCCTGCAGGATTTTGCGAATCGAGCGCCCCTGCATATCCGGTGGAGTTGGTACTCCGGCGAAATCCAAAAACGTTGCGCCGAAGTCCAGATTCAATACGATATCATTTTTGATAGAGCCGGCTTTTACTTCCTGCGGATAGCGAACGAGCAGAGGCATACGCAGCGATTCTTCGTACATAAATCGCTTATCGAACCAGCCGTGGTCGCCCAGGTAAAAGCCCTGGTCGGAAGTGTAAAAAACTACGGTATTTTTTGCCAGACCTGTTTGGTCAAGATAATCCAATACCCGGCCGACATTCTCATCGACAGAGGTGATACACCGCAGGTAGTCTTTGATATATCTTTGATATTTCCAGCGGACCAGGTCTTTGCCCGTTAGATTTGCATTACGGAAAGCCCTATTCTTAGGTTCGTATGCAGCATCCCAAAGCTTCTTCTGCTCGGCTGTAAGGTTCCTCGGGGGGACGAGTTTGAGGTCTCTATCGGTCATTGTTTTTTCGATGCTCATATCCTGTTCCCTGGCGGCTCTTCCGCGGTTGGAATAGTCATCGAACAAATTTTCCGGTTCAGGAATCTTAACATCGTCGTACATTGTCAGATATTTAGGGCCAGGCTCCCAGGATCTGTGTGGGGCCTTATGTTGGTACATCAGGCAGAATGGTTTTTCTCCGCTGCGTTCTTTGAGCCATTTGAGGGCATGGTCGGTAATAATATCAGTAGTGTAGCCGGTATATTTTCTCTGCTGGCCCATCTCTTTCATAGCGGGGTTATAATACGTTCCCTGTCCGGGCAGGACGTTCCAGTAATCAAAGCCTGTCGGGTCGGTTTTGAGGTGCCATTTACCAATCATAGCGGTTTCGTAACCAACATTTTGGAGCAGTTTTGGAAAGGTCTGCTGGCTGCCGTCAAACTTTTTTCTGTTATCAATGACGCCGTTGATGTGACTGTATTTTCCGGTCAGGATTACCGCACGGCAGGGGGCACAGATCGAATTAGTGCAGAAGCTGTTCTTAAAGAGCATACCTTCCAGAGCGAGACGGTCGAGGTTTGGTGTTTTATTGATTTTGCTTCTATAACAGCTCATCGCATGTGAGGCGTGGTCGTCCGTCATTATGAATATTATATTTGGCCGTTTTTTCCCAGTCCCTGCTGTTTTACCAATGCTTTCGCAGCTCGGCAGTACCGACAACGCTGACGCTGAGCCTGTTATAAAGCCGAGTGTTTTGAGAAATTCTCTCCTTGTTTGTCTTTTCATTTTGGTTCCTTTCATACATCTTTGTATGGACTATGTATTTTTGAACTATAATAAAAAAGGTGAAAGAGTTTGTCCAATGATTAGTATTTCTGTTGAAAACTACGCCGTGCTGGTATAATGCGAAATAAGAGCATAATTTAGTCTTGTTCTTATAAAATATGAAATGTTGATAAAAGATACGAGCAGTAACAGGGATGTTTAAAGGTGATAAAGCTCAGGAAACAACTTGGTGCTCTTGACGTATTTGCCGTAGCGGCCGGGGCAATGATAAGCTCGGGTTTGTTTGTTTTGCCCGCCATAGCTTTTACAAAGGCCGGCCCCGCTGTAATCTTATCCTATCTTTTCGCATCGGTTTTGATAATTCCCAGTGTTCTCAGCAAAGCCGAGCTGGCCACAGCGATGCCGAGGGCGGGAGGGACGTATTTTTTTGTTGAGCGGAGTTTAGGTCCGATTTGGGGGGTGTTCAGCGGCCTGGCGAGCTGGTTTTCGTTGGCCCTGAAAAGCGCATTTGCTGTTGTCGGAATGGCTGTTCTCATTGAGATTGTTCTGCAAATGGTATTTCCCACACAACTTGAGGCCTGGCACCTCAAAGGAATAGCTGCCTTTTGCTGCATCGGATTTACAGTACTTAATATTGTGAGCGTCAAACTGACAAGCAGATTTCAGGTTTTGCTTGTGGGGATATTACTGACGATACTGACCTTATTTGTGCTCTTCGGGGCCGGTTCTGTTGAAGCTGTCCGATACAAAGGATTTCTGGAAAAGGGTTGGGCAGCAGTGTTTGCAACGGTGGGCCTGGTTTTCATAAGCTTCGGCGGTCTGACCAAAGTCGCCAGCATTGC
>JABMRO010000153.1 GCA_013202635.1 Planctomycetota bacterium | reverse complement strand
GTATCCTACTAATTATACCATATTTCCCGATACACTCTATTATGCAAAACAAACCCAATTTTCGAAAACCCAAAACGAACTTAAACTCATTAGTAACAATGGATTATGAAAATATAAGCGATTGGACACTTGGTGAAAACAAACCCAAACAAACCCAATCGGTCGTCTGTCATCGGTCTTCTGTCCTCCGCCCTTTGTCCCTGAATGATAAACGCCTCGGAACTCGAAGCCTTAACAGCTATACCCGCTCTACGGCTGCTTTTATTTCGTGCAGAGCCTTGGACCAGCTTTTTCCCTCCGTCCAGCCCCACGCCCTTGCCGTGGCAACTTTTATCGCAGTTCCCAGCGCATTGCCGGCATCGGATTTGTCTTTAAGGCCCTTCAAAAATCCGGCTAACAGGAAATCACCGCAGCCGACCGTCGATAATACTCTTGAACGGCCGACACATCGGCCCTGCCAGGCGCCTTTGTTCGTAACGACTACCCCGCCCTTTTTGCCGCGGCTTATAACAACAACCTCGACTTTATCCAGCAGTTTACGACCGGCCCTGACCAAACCTGCGGGACTATCCGCTATCTGCTCGCCCAACAGCTCCTGCAATTCCTCTACATTCGGTTTTATCATCCAGACTGCGCCCGTATCAAGAATCCGCTTCAAAGCGTCCCCGTATGTATCGGCCACAATTGCGGCACCGCGCTGCCTGCACGAGTTTATAATCCGAACAACATCTCCGACAAATTCATCTTCCGGCATAGCGCCGGCAAAAACACAAATACTGCCTTTATTCACTATTGCTTTTAAGTCAGCCTCTAATTTTCTCAAGGCTTTTTTCGAGGCCAATTCACTTCTGTTGCGCAGATGCATCTCCCTGTTATTGAGGGTATCAACAACGGTAACATTTCGGCGGGTTCCGCCCTCAGCCGCAGTCATTTTAACTTTAACCAGCCCTCCCAACGGCCGCATCGCTTTGGTCATCTGCTGGAAATCATCCCGGCCCCAAAGACCGGCGGCGATATTTTTCTCGCCCATCCAGGCCAGTGCCCGCGAAATATTTAGTGCTTTTCCTGCCGGCTGGGAATCGGAGGAGCTTACCGTTTTATGCTCGCCCCACTCGATACCATCGAACCGGCAAACCGTATCCCAGCTCGGACACAAACCCACAGTTATAATCGAAGAGTATCTATTCATGCCGTATGCTGTCTCCTGTACTCGATACGTTATTCAAATTCGCTCCCAACTGTCCACAGGCGGCGAAAATACTGCTGCCCTTCTTCAAACGTATCGTATTTTCAATGCCGGCCTCTTCAATAACTTCGGCAAAACGCGAAATCTTTTCCAAGCCGCTGCCTTTGAATTTGCAGCCGCCGTGAGGATTATATTCGATAAGATTCACATTACATTTTATTCCCCGCAGCAGTTTTACGAGCAGCCGGGCGTGCAGCAGGGAATCATTCAAACCCTTTATCATAACATACTCGAACGTAACACGCTCTTTTACTTTTAGCTGATAGATTTTAACCGCGTCGAGCAGTTTGGCTATCGGATATTTGGTATTTATGGGCATCAGTCTGGTTCTCAGATCATCCGTCGGTGCGTTCAGTGATATTGCCAGGCGGGGATGTAACTTTTCATACGCCAGTTTCTTAATTGCCGGTACTAAGCCGCACGTGCTGACGGTTATATGCCTGATACCTATGTTCCTGCCCGCCGGGTCATTAAGTATCTTCACCGATTTAACCACGGAGTCATAATTTTCCAGAGGCTCGCCCATCCCCATATAAACGATGTTGCTGATTCTGCCGGAGTCCTTCTGGACGATATTGATCTGGTCAACGATTTCCCCGGCAGTCAAGTTCCGCCGAAACTTTATCTTTCCGGTGGCACAGAACAAACAGCCCATCTTGCAGCCGGCCTGGGTGGATACGCAAAGTGTCCTCCGTTTGCCGTCGAGCAGCAGCACAGTTTCAATCCTGTTGCCGTCGTCGAGGCCGAAGACGTACTTGACGGTTCCATCTTTGTCGGTGAGTTTGTTTAATATGTTAAGCTGAGAGATATAGTAGCCATGCTCGATAAATTTCTCTCGAAATGTCTTGCTCAGAGGAGTGATTTGAGAAATCTCCGCGGCATCGCCTGCGTGGATGAACTTGAAAATATATTTTGCCAGGTATTTTTTCTGACCAAGCCCGGCAATTATCTGCTCAAGCTCTTTTAGCGTTTTGTCTTTGAGGTCATTGCTCATAATCTCTGAGAGTTTAACAGATGTGAACCTGACTGTCGAATTTGAAGATTTACTATTGACTATTGGGTTTGAATTGGGTTTGAATTGGCTTTGTTTTTTTGGGCCCATAGCCGCATTTTTCTTCATAATCCTTTGTATATGCACACTTTGCATCAATTTTGGCCTTTTGACAAATTGGCTTTGAATTGGGTTTGTTT
>JABMRO010000013.1 GCA_013202635.1 Planctomycetota bacterium | reverse complement strand
TTCTGGGCGCCCTGGTGCGGTCCCTGCAAAATGATAGCTCCGCTTATCCAGGAAATCGCAGACGAATATACAGACAAGGCCAAAATCTGCAAACTCAATACCGACGACGCCCGCGATAGTGCAATGGAATTCGGCATAAGCGCGATACCGACAATCATTTTATTCAAGGACGGCCAGGTACAAAAAAAATGGGTCGGCTTAACCAGCAAAAAAGACCTCGCCGCCGCAATTGACGAACTGCTATAAAACTCAACAATCTGAGCACCAATAGGAAGTGTTCAAATGATTTACGAAGACCTAAAAGGAAAAAAGGTCTTGGTTAGCGGCCCCGGCAGCGGAATCGGCTCAGCAACAGCAATTCTATTTAGCAGGCAGGCCTGCTTTATTACCGGCGAATATATAGCTGTCAGCGGCGGCCTGTATATGAGAGCCTAAATTACCCCACATCAAAACGAGGAGTACCAAAGTGAAGCGAACGTTTATCACTCAATCGATAATGATAGCAGTGTGTATTGGAATAGTAGTATGCGCCTGCTGTACAACAGTCGAAGATTCAGAGAACGTCAAGCCGAAAACGTCGGAACATAGCCGGAAGATTATTCCATTAGCGGGTCAATGGCTCTTCAAGCTGGACCACGCCAACGCCGGCGAGAAAGAAAAATGGTACAGCAGCAAACTGCCCGACCATATCAATCTGCCCGGCTCGACAATCGAAAACGGCTTTGGCGACGACATCTCCCTCGATACGAAATGGACCGGCAGCATTATCGACAAATCGTTTTTTACCGATGCCAAATATGAAAAATACAGACAGCCCGGCTCAATAAAAATCCCGTTCTGGCTCACCCCGGTAAAACACTACAAAGGCCCCGCCTGGTACCAGAAACAAGTAGATATACCCTCCAACTGGGCCGGCAAAAGAATAACTCTTTTTCTGGAGCGCTGCCACTGGGAAACAAAAGTCTGGGTGGACGGCACCGCCGTCGGCACGCAGGATAGTCTCTGCACGCCGCAGCTCCACGACCTGAGCAGTCTGATGACATCCGGCAGACATATGGTGACTATCCGAGTGGACAATTCGATGAAATATAATGTCGGAAATAACGCCCACTCGGTCAGCGACCATACCCAGACGAACTGGAACGGGATAATCGGCAAAATCGAGCTCCGCGCCGCCGATAGTCTCCAGATCAGTGACGTTCAAGTCTATCCAAACGTAAGTAATAAATCAGCGAAGGTTATTGTAACAATCAGCAGCTCCGGTAATCAAAATCTCAAAGGAACATTAAACATCCGTGCTGAAAGCTTCAATACTCTGCAATCCCACAGCGTCCAGCAACAGAGCATCGAATTCACCGCATCGAAACCCGAAACCATCCTCGAAGTTGACTATGCTATGGGTAATAAGGTACAGTTGTGGGACGAGTTCTCTCCGGCATTGTACAAGCTGACAGTCTTACTTGAAGCCAAAACAGCGAACGATACATTCCAGGATGAAAAAACCGTAACGTTCGGAATGCGAGATATCGGCACAAAAGGAACACAATTTACCATCAATGGCCGCCTTACCTTCCTGCGCGGTACATTGGAATGCAGCATCTTCCCCCTAACCGGATATCCGCACATGGATGTAGATGGGTGGCTTCGAATCTTAAGAGCCGCTAAGGCACACGGTCTTAACCACCTGCGTTTTCATTCATGGTGCCCGCCCGAGGCGGCGTTCGAGGCCGCCGACAGAATGGGAATTATCTTTCACGTCGAATGTCCCGCATGGACAACAATCGGCGACGGCGAGCCAATCGATAAATTCATTTACGCCGAGGGCGACCGTATCCTAAAAGCCTACGGCAATCATCCATCTTTCTGCATGCTTGCTTATGGAAATGAGCCGGGCGGCAAAAATCAAAAAAGGTTCCTCGGAGATCTGGTCAACTACTGGAAAGAAAAGGACCCGCGGCGCCTTTATGCCAGTGCTGCCGGCTGGCCCATCATACCTGAAAACCAGTATCACAGCACACCCGCCCCACGCGGCCATCAATGGGGCGCAGGTCTCAGCAGCCGCTTCAACGCAAAACCACCTGAAACCGCAAGCGACTATCGAAATATCATCGGAAAATACAACGTACCCGTCGTAAGTCACGAAATCGGCCAGTGGTGTGTATTTCCAAACCTCGAAGAAATAAAAAAGTACACAGGCGTCCTGAGAGCGCTCAACTTCGAGATTGTCCGCGATTCGCTTGCCGAAAAGCACATGCTCGACCAGGCACAGGATTTCCTGATGGCCTCCGGCAAATTACAGGCCTTGTTATATAAGGAAGAAATAGAATCCTCACTGCGCACTCCCGGCTTCGGCGGATTTCAACTGCTGGATATTCACGACTTCCCCGGTCAGGGCACGGCGCTTGTGGGAATCCTCGACCCATTCTGGGATTCCAAGGGCTACATCGAACCACAGCAGCACAAACAATACTGCAATGAAACCGTACCGCTGCTGAGAATGAAAAAACGCACGTGGACTACCGCCGAAGCATTCAGAGCCTCCGTTGAGATTGCCCATTTCGGACCGGCCCCTATCAACAATGCAAATGTACTCTGGTCTATCTATGACTCCGATGTCCGCAAAGTTGCTTCAGGGCAATTACCTCAGATTACAATCCCGATAGGCAACGGCATTAAGCTGGGAAATATAAATGTGCCGCTTGCCAATATTGACGCCCCGAGAAAGCTGACAGTAAAAATCTCGATAAAGGGAACCTCGTTTGAAAATCACTGGGACATCTGGGTATATCCCGCCCGCCCGGAAACAAAACCACCAGCGAACATACTAATAGAAGACAGCTTCGACGAGCAGGTTCAGGCCACCCTGATAGCTGGCGGCAAAGTGCTGCTTATGCCGCAGTTGAATTCCATTAACAGTAACATCCCCGCCGGCTTCACATCAATCTTCTGGAATACGCAATGGACAAGACAGCAGCCTCCGCACACTCTCGGTATTCTATGCGACCCGAAACATCCGGCTCTTGCACAATTCCCTACAGAATTTCACAGCAACTGGCAGTGGTGGCACCTGGTAACAAAATCAAAATTTATGGTTCTTGACGAACTCGCAACGGAACTTCGCCCAATTGTCCAGGTGATTGACGACTGGAATACCAATCGCAAGCTCGGCCTGGTTTTTGAAGCAAAGATAGGCGCCGGCAAACTCCTCGTCTGTAGTATCGACTTTCGCAGCAACCTCGACCAGCGCCCGGTGGCAAGACAAATGCTGCAAAGCCTTCTTAGCTATATGGACAGCAGCGACTTTACGCCGAAGCTCAGCACCGATACCGAACACATCAAAGGCCTCTTCAAGAAACCGACCCTGATAAGCAAGGCCCGAGTTGTAATGGTTGACAGTCAGGCCTCTGGCCACGAAGGACATAACGCCATCGACGGCAACCCGAGTACTATCTGGCATACCTCATGGGAACCAACACCAAAGGCATACCCGCACGAAATCCGAATAGAGCTTCCCGAACCAATCGCAATCAAAGGTCTGAATTATACCCCCCGGCAGGATATGTCGAACGGCTGGATTTCCAAATATCAGGTATATGTAAGCACTGATGGCAAAAACTGGGGCGAACCATGCGCTGCCGGAACTTTCCAGAAAGGCAGGAGCGATAAGAATATTCTTTTTGAGAAGGCAAGCACCGGTAGATTCCTACGTTTCGTAGCACTCTCCGGATTCGACGGTCAGCCATTTACCTCGATAGCCGAACTCAATATCATCCCGGCATCAGTAAAATAACACAGCAGAATCCAAAATACGAAGTGAAATTTCAAACAATAGGGAACCTCTAAAAATTGCTTTTGTCACGAGAACGTGCGAAATTTTCGCCGGCAAGGCGGAAGGTCAAAATCGCCACAGGCATAGCCAAAGCTATGTCGAGGACGAAGTTTGGCCTGACAACGCCGCCGGTGGAGATTGCAGCCGTTCG
>JABMRO010000152.1 GCA_013202635.1 Planctomycetota bacterium | reverse complement strand
TGACTTGGCCGCCCCCACCAGGCTCCAGTGCGTGGTGGCAAATTGTCGCCGACCGGGCGGATCTTCCATATGCTTTCTAACCTGACATTTCCCTATGAGTTAATTGTCTGTTTATATTGGTATAATTCTCTTTCATGAGGTGTTCTATCGCCCCAGAGTTATTGGACACTGAATAAGACATAATCATGCTACCTTATGTGACGCACCGCAAGCATTTATCTGAGCTTGAGCAGGCGTTTGATATAAAGAATAGTCGAAACTGGCTTGAATAGTATCCATGAATTCTATACTATCAAAATCATATTTATTTGTCACGGACTACTTGAGAAATCCGGGATTACATTTCATTGATACAAACTCAACGTGCACACTATTGTCTTACCGGAAGATTTTAATCATTGACATTGTTGGTTATCCGTAATATTTTTGATTGTGAATTGTTTGCCACCTCAAAGCTGATAATTATACAATAAGAGGCATTGAGATTTTTCCGGAAGGAGATCGTTATGAAACAATACAGCAGATTGCAATTTTCACAAAGGCGTAATGCAACAAACATCCGGCATTGGACTATATTTGTTTTTGTTGTCCTGTGGGTGCTGGTTCTCAGTAGCGGATATGGGCAGGCCCAGGGCCTCGACGCAAATGCGCCATCCCTGGAGAGTGCCGGTACCGAACAGCTTCCGATTCAGGTAAACGGGGTGTTTCCGAATCTGACTGTTATGGCCGAAGGTTTGGGCAGTGACTCGGAAGCCGGCATTGGAGCACTGATTCCCTGGGCGGACAAGCTATGGGCGATTGGGTATGTTTCGCACATTAAGGGTAACGGGCTCGGACTTTATGAGATAAGTGAGGATATGACGATGCGGCGGCATCCGGCCTCTATTACGGGCACGTTTGCAAATCGGATGGCACACTGGCCGTCCGGACAGGCGTTTATCGGGCCGCATGCAATTGACGCTGATGGAAACGTCCGAACAATTGAAGCGCTCAAGAAGTATCGCCTCACCGCCACTGTTTCTCACTTAACCGACCAGAAAAATAAGGTGTATTTCCTTGGTATGGAAGGCCGCTTCTGGGAGGTGGACGTGCATAGTCTTAAAGCAAAGCTCCTGTTCAATCTGGTTAAGGAGCTGAAAATCAAAAATGCCAGGGAACATTTCAAAAGTGCTTACACTGCTCAGGGTCGGGTTGTTGTAGCTAACAATACTTATGACCAGAAGGAGTTTCTTGGCCAGAGAGAAGCCGGTCGATTGGCCGAATGGAATGGAAAAAAATGGACGATTATCGAGCGTAATCCTTTCGTGGAAGTCCACGGAAACGCCTCCGGCAGCTCTTATGGCGGACATATGATTTACGCCACCGGCTGGACAAAATCTTCTGTCGTGCTTCGCGTGCTCGTCCAGGGTAGGTGGCTGCGCTATCTGCTTCCAAAGGCCGGCCACTCCTGGGATCATGCCTGGAACACCGAATGGATGCGAATTCGTCATGCGCAGACCGAACGGCTGCTTATGGATATTCACGGGATGTTTTACGATCTTCCGCCTTTCGCTTATGATGGTAAGATATGGGGTATTCGTCCAATTTGCAGTCATTTACGTGTGGTTCCTGATTTTTGCTACTGGCGTGGATTATTTGTTATGGCTTCTGACCAGATTGACCATGACCAGGGACAACCGCAATCTGGTCTGTGGTTTGGAAATATAGATGACCTGTGGTCGATGGGAAAGCCCTGCGGCTGGGGCGGGCCCTGGTGGGAGACACCGGTGAAAGCGGGAACGCTATCGGACCCGTTTCTGATGACCGGCTTTGATAAGAAGGTCGTGCATCTTGCTCATGATTCAAGGCAGGATGTATGGTTCTGGATAGAGGTTGATTTTCTCGGTAACGGAACATGGAAATCGTACACGCCGGTTAAAGTCCCGGGCGAGAGAGGATATAACTACCACGTTTTTCCGGATGGTTTTTCGGCGCACTGGGTAAGGATCGGGGTGAGTGATGATTGCAAAGCGACGGCGTACTTTATGTACAATTAGCATAAGGTTTTTTTTGTTCCTGTAAATT
>JABMRO010000151.1 GCA_013202635.1 Planctomycetota bacterium | reverse complement strand
CCAAGGCGCAGGGTAACTGAGTATTTTGGCATCGCCAGATATACTCTCTACCGGTGGCTGCATAAGATCGAAGATCAACAGCAGTCCAGCAGTTCTGCGAATAAAACACCTCTGGAAATAGCATCTCTTGTATGGGAAATAACAAAATCAAACATCAACTGGGGGCGAATTCGGATTGCAAACCAGCTGGCGATGCTGAACATCTTTATCTCAGCCTCTACTGTCCGCAATATCCTTAATAGGCCGAAACCTCGAAAGGCTCCTGTATCATCAACAATCCCGAAGAAAACTGAAGGGAAAACAGAATTCCGCTCCATTCCCGCCTGGTACCCTAATCACGTTTGGTCTGTCGAGACCACAATGGTTTTGTGTTGGGGACTCTGGCCTATTCATATCTTCGTTGTGATTGATCATTTTTCCCGTAAAGTCATGTCAGTGACTCCACTGGAAGGTCCCAATGCCGGATGGATCAATAATGCTTTGGAAAGTGCCATGGAAGAACATGATGCACCAAAACACATTATTTCGGATCAGGCCAGTGTTTTCACCGGAGACGTCTTTGCAGAACTGCTGGACAGCTGGAACATAAAGCCGCGTCTTGGAGCAGCAGGCAAACATGGATCAATTTCTGTCACAGAGAGAGTCATCAAAACCTTGAAGTACGAATGGCTAAAACGAGTTCCGATCATTAAAGGATTTGATCACTTGACCAAGTTGTGTGAAGAATATGAGAATTGGTATAACCGGTGGCGTCCCCACATGACCTTGGATGGTCTTCGACCTGATGATGTCTATTACAAGAAAAAGCCGGAGAAGCCGAAACGTAACGCAAAAACGGTTCCGTGTAATATCGAACATCATCGATTTGAGGAAACACGGATCACCGGGTATCGGCTTAAAAAAGCTGCGTAGTTTACGGACTCGTCTCGGTTTTCATGTTGGCTTAACACATGGAAAGTCCCTGAAAAACTTCAAATATTGATGCACAACTCTTTCATTTTGATTGAGTTTGATATGTCCGAGGGCTTTTGTTCACTGACACATACCTGAATATTCTCTTTTCAAAGAGCAATTATTGGAATTACGCTGTTTTTCAGTGGTCCGACGCCCGCTTGACAAGCGCAGCAGGTTCTGCGAGCGGGCCAACCAGCTACTGACGAGGGACTATCGGAAGCCGTTCGTTGTGTATGAACAGGTCTGATGCCGGTGTCGCAAAGCCTTCGAAGTCGCCGAGTGAATCTACCGTCCGGGCGAAGGATCCGCTGCGATCCAATTTTCCGGATCATTGCTGTAATCGGCCGAGACCTTCCGTGTCAGCGATTTGCCGGTCCCATCCGGTTCGGTCGGCCATGGGTCATCGCCGACGGGATGAGAACCATCGCTGTAATTGACGCGGTCCACGCGGATATAATAACGCGTGCCTTCGACCTCGTCGCCCGGTTTCGAGAGCTGCACTTTCTCGCCGGCGTTGTTTAGTCTGCCGGGACCCCATTCGAAAATTTGCACGCCGCCGGCAGCGGCAGGATACCCGGAATCAAATGCGTCCTTGTCCTTGACCAGCAGCAGATATTCTCCGGGGGCCATCGTCGTGCCGAGCGGGAAATCAAAACTGATGCCGTTGCTATCGTCGGCGAGCCGCCAGGGAACATCGACGAGAAGCTCGTTATCGTACTCGGCCAATATAACCGCAGAATCGCTGATATTGAACAGCTCGATATACTCTTCATCCTGGTCGCACGAGACCGGGTTGTACATAATCTCGCTGATAACGACCGGGCCGACTTTGGGATAGGCATTGGCACCGCCCGGCGTGTTAACGCTCATAGCCACAAAATTATACGTGCCGGTACTTTTCTGATAGCGGCCGAAGGCAATGTCGGTTTCCGAAGCGCCGAATTTCTCCTGGTCGTTGTATCCGGTCAATATGCCGTCCCAGCCGGAGTGCAGATAAAGCGTTTCGTCGTTCTTGCTGAGTGCGAAAGGTACGTGACAACCCGGATCGCCCAAATTGGAGAAATGCAGGTCTTCATAGAAAACAATGTAGTCATACGGTTCGATTGTTGTTCCAGGAGCTATTTCGTATTTCATAAAGTCAACAGAACTGTCGCTGAGGAACCAGCCGCCAATGTTAATTGCAGTATCGGTGGTGTTGTGCAGTTCTATCCAGTCCGGATCGCCTGCGTGTGAATGAGCTAACAGCTCGTTAATCACGACCTCTCCGAGCGCGGGGAGTTCGCCAGTATCGTCCCGGCCGGGCGAGCCGCCTGGATCGGCGCTCGGGCGCCAGAGGCTCTTGCCGTCCCATTGGTTCGGGTCGGCTGCGGTTGGATCTTTTATCGTCAGAGAGAAATCCATGCCGTCGGTAATATCGTACCAGCCGTCACTGTAACTGAAATTCAGTATGGTTTGGCCGATGGCATCCTCCAGCTCAATTTTTTCGCCGGCGTTGTTCAGGCTGCCGTAATATTCGCCGACGATATTCAAGTCCATCCCGTACCGGGCTGCAAACGCCTCGACGTCTTTGACCACGACGACGTATTGACCTGCTGCAAGCTCCAGAGATGGGAAGGTAAGATCAACGCCGTTCGTGAAGCGGACCAGGTTCAGATTCAGAGTCTCGGTTCCGATGTTTTTCAGCTCGATGAATTCTCTGTTCGGGTCGTCCGGGTCACCCATATCCTGCGGATTGTACATTATCTCGGTGATTCGCAGATTCTCGGCGACCGGCCCGACGGCAAAGGTTACCTCGTTCATTGCGCTCCAGGTAGCACCGTTCAATAGACGAGTCTTGATGGTGGTGCTCTCGGCCAAATGGATCGGCCCGGTATATTTGACCGCGCTGTCCGACAAGAACTCACCGACGGGTGAGCTTTCGCCGGCGATGAGCTGGGCGGAGATTAGCATGTCGGAACTTGTTTGAGAGGTATTCAGGCCCTGTATGGCCAATATGTTGCTACCACTGTTCAGTCTGTCGGTAAAGGCTGAGATATCGATCATTTCCAGGTTTACGGCTGCGGAGTCGTCGTGTGAGCCGTCCGCCCTGGAGTTCCAGGCCGGTGTCCCGGTAAAATTGCGTCGCGACACTTCCGTCCCATTCAGGTAAGCGACAAATCCATCATCATACCGAATCTTCAATCTCATAAAGTTGAAGCCGATCACCTCGGCAGGGTCGGCTGTGAACGGGATGCGGATGTAGCAGGTGGTATTGCCGTTATACATCTGGGCTTCGAGATCGAGACTGATGTAGTTTTGATAACCCGAGTTTCTTTCGTAACCGATTCCCCCAGGGCTGCCGGTGCTGAGTGTCCAGGCCGAGTCGTTGAAAATGCCGCCGCCTTTCCAGTTGCTGCTGATCGAGCTGGATGGAACAATAACCCGCTTGGCGGCGTTCTCAGCAACAAGAGTCACATTGCTGATGATATTCTGTTGGGTGGGCAGGCGCGGGTCGTTGCCGTCGGTCGAGTAGTAAATCGTCCCCAAAGGAGCGGCCATCGATAAGACGTGAGTGGCCGGAATCCGGCCCCCGTGCTGGGGCTGGCCGTTGATATAGAAAACAGGTGGGTCGATGGACGGATAGAGACCCGCGTTGCGCAATTGTCCCAGGACAATCGCCGGGCGCCGCGGCATGTAAGTGCCGAGGATGTAGTCGCACGAGGCCTGCCAGTCGGCCAGGGTATAGGGCCTGCTGCGTGCCTGGTCGCCCCAGCGTGCCGACTCGGCGATAATGGCCAGTTCGATATGGTCGGCGAGCTCCTTGTAGCGAGCGTAAGATACCTCTGTCGTTGCCGGGCCGTTATTAAACAAGTGCCGATAGGTGTGATCGGCGAAGAGCAGGCGAAACTCCTCGTTCTCTCTGAGCGTACTGTACGGTCGAGCGCCCCCATTGCCGGCGCCGGTGACGTTCGCGTTGAGATTTGACCAGATGGTGATCGCGCCTTCCGAATCCCAGTTGAAAAACTTGAATCCGGTGGCGTTCGGGGGTCGGCGACAGCCGGCGAAATAGTTGTGCCCGGGCCAGTCACCCGTGCCGCCCCAGAAGTTCGAGAACAACCAGTCGATATAGTTTTCGATATCAAGTAGATCATCGTAGCCGAGATTGTTTGAACCGTCCGGATTGTTGCCCTGTATCTTCTGGTAGGATTCCGTGTCCGTCAGTCCGCTACTTACCTGGCTCAGCATGGCATTCCAGGTGGTTGTCTTGCTCTCACCTGTGGGTGTGCCGGAATTCAGGGCGTCCCATTCCTCTTTGTCACCGCCGAAATAATTGGCGCAGAAAGAAGCCATAGGCCGTTCGGTTGGATTATATAGGCCCCAGTAGAGACCATTGACATACAGGTGCACAAATATCCCGTGAGGCGAAACCTGCCCCAAATCCAACTGCATGCGATGCATGAACTCGTCGATGATGTACTGAGTATCCGTATCTCCCCAGTTGTTCCAGCCATCGTTCGATCCGGCCCGAAGGACAATCGTGTCGAATCTCGTGGCCGCATCTTTGGCATCGAACAACGGGAAATTCAGCTTAGTCGGGCCGTACTGGCGCTTGAAGAGCAGGCGGAACGATTTCTTTCTCGTGAGGTTCATGCCGCGGAACGGATTGCCGCCGTAGATTCGCAAACCGGCATTCACCTGAAATCCGGTCGTGTCGTCGGGATAGAAATATTCAACCGAAGCCGACCTTTCCCAGGCTACACCGGCTGAAAGCGAATTCGAATAAATGCCGCTCGCGCCGAAAAGGTTGTCTGTTTCGGTCACGATCGACATAGTTGGGAGCGACAGAAGTGAGTCTCTCATCCGGCCGCGGTACAATGGATCGTTGATCACTTCGGGATCCATCTCGTAGTCCGCAGTAGTCGAGCCCCACCTGTCGGGGAAGCCGAATGGATCTCCCGGCTGATGAATCACATGGTCGAGGAAAATATAGGTCTGAGTGTCGACATTGGTTGACATCCAGCCGGGCCTGAAGGCCATCGTCCGCAGACATGTGGTCGTCGGTATTTGGATTGGGGCGATGTATTCGTTGCCGTGCGTTTCGCTCGGAGCACTGCCATCCAGGGTATAATGTATTGTGACCCCCGGCGTCTCGCATGTAATAACGACTTCAAAGGGAGTATCGTAGAAGCCGCGATCGACGCTGAATTTCGTGTCGGCCACAATATTCATCGCGCCGGAAACGTTGAACAGCCCCGGCGTCGCAGTAGTAAAGTACTGCAGCACCATCCGGTTGCTGGCAGCGATAAGCTCGGGCAGGACAAGAAACTCCCCATCGGCCTTGTCATCGTTTAAGCCGTGAATCGCCAGCACGTTTGTGCCTTCCCGCAAATCGCCTGTCAGGGCGGAAATTTCGAAGTGCGCGAATTCCGAGGCCAGCTCGTTCGGACGGTCGTCGCCGGCGGCGGAATTCCACCGGGGCATGCCGGTGAAATTACCCCTGGCGATTTCGACGCCGTTGAGATACGCCACGAATGCGTCCTCGTATTTCATCCGCAGCGCCAGCGAATCGAAGAAGGCGGTCTGGTCGCCCTCGAATTCGATCCGCGTCCACAGCGAGGCGTTGACGTTTTTCATCTGCTGCTCGATGTTTGTGTTGGCTTCGTCGCTGGAGCTGATTACGTAGAGTCCGCCGCTTGCCATATCGCCGACCAGCCAGAAGCGTGACGCGTCGAACGATGAGTGACGTCCCTGAGCGGCGAAAAATTCCAGTGCCGAGCCCCCGCCCCGTTCGTAGAATACCAGGCGCAGATCATAGAAGCCCCAGTCCGGAACGTTGAAAGTCACCAGCGTGTCACTTGCCGAACGGGGGGAAGGGTAAGAGAACGTCAGCACATTGGTGCCGTTGGTCATTTCCACTCCGAAGCCGTCGTCGCTGTTGACGCCGAACGTCCAGTCGCCGCTTTGGGGGATCAGAACCTTGCCTGTTACGAGGACGACATAATCGTCCACGTCGCCGCCTATGACCGTGGATGGAAACGGATTGTCGGCGGCGAAGTGACCGTTGCCGCTGGTGTTCAGATAGTTGATTACCGGCGCCGTCTCGGCAGCCACCGTGCTCTGGTATGATGGATTGTTTATCACCAGTTCGGCGGTGTCCAGGTCGCCGACGGCTGTGTTCGCCTTGTAGTAAATCACTTCGAATCCCGGAGCGGTACTGCCGAAGCCGATGCCCGTGGGCCCGGTGTTCCATGCCGAGTCGTCGAAGCCGAGTGCGGTCCAGTCTTTACCTTCGTCGCCGGCGGTGGGGACGCGATAAGAAGCCCTCGCCCCCGGGGGTATAAGCGCTGTAGCGTATTGCCCCAGGCCGTACGAGACGTCGGTCAACTGCCTCGGGTATTTGGAGCTATATTCGTGGGCGATTGTGTCGCCGTCGCTTTGGACGAGCGCCAGGTATTCGCCTGCGATATCGAGCCGAAAGCTGGTGTGCAGTTCGGCGCCGGCTGCCGCCCTGTTTTTGCCCGAAGCGAAGACGACCAAGAACTGTCCGGGATTGAGCGCGACGCCGTTCGGAAACTTCCACTGGTCGAGATTGCCGGCATCGTTTGTCAGGTACCAGCCGCCCAGATGAACGGCCTGGTCCGTCGGATTGTAAATCTCGATCCAATCGGAAGAATCGCTGTCTTCGTCGAGCAGCTCGCCTTCTTCAAGTGGCTCTTTGCTGCCGTTACTCGCCATGAACTCGCTTATCACAGGCGTGGTAAAGATATCCGGGTTGTCGTACTCGTTGGGATCGTCATCCGGATCGAGCTGAGCAGAAGCCGGGCAGGCTAAAAATGCGACCAATACCAAACAGAGCGAAAAGATTTCGACGGCTCTGAGCATTTTATATCTCCTTGTTCGTCAATGTCTTAGATTGCCAACAGCGGTTTTAGCTTCGAAAATTCCCATTTTCGGCCACGAACCAACCAAACTGATGCCCCGGCTGTATTTTTTTGTGCTTCACAGCAGAAACCAAAGCCGGTGTCACAACGTTTAGAAACCAGCAAAATGTGGCCCCCCTCATTTACGCGGGATGCCGTATTATGGGTCAAAAAAAGCAAAACTTCATACTGCAACTTTACTTATTTTAACATATTAAGGATAGGTCGGTCAATACCCTTGGTCTGCTTACTAAATCACGACCCCAACAGTAGCACAAATCCGAAATTTAAGCCAAAATCCCAAAAAACCTAGGTTTTTCGCTGAAAAATTGAGGTGATTCTGGAGCGAATAGTTGTTTTCAGCAATTGTGATTGTTTTCAGGCAAACGGCTCGCACACATGAAAACTATTTGTTTGAAAGTCAATACTCCGTGCTTGAGTTTAGCAGTCACCCACTACGCACCATCAAACCCCGATAACAAATAGAAAAGCCCCCGCGGTGCGGAGGGAGAGGAAAAAGCGAGATAAACCCGCGGGGGCGTGAAGGCTAAACGGTATTCTTTTTTCAGTAACCCTTAAATCTTCTCATCCATTGCGGCCAATCGGACGGTTGGGCGCCGCCGGCTTTGGTCCAGCGATTGGCCGTGTTGTATTCTCGATGCCATTTCAACGTCCACAACCCACCAGCCTTTTATACGCTTTCTTTTGTAGATCCATACCTTATTCATAACTCAATCTATCGTGATTTTAGGTATCTAAATCAAGTGAAAAAGAAGGGTTGATTTTGTGTAAAATAGTGACAAATTGGAGACATAGCTCGAAGATTTTAAATCAGGTGAAATATAAAGCTATATCTCACAAAGGGTTACATCCTTGACAGATTTCGAAATTAGCAGTTGCTCTTTTACATGATGTTAGTGTCGCCGAAGATGTTGTACATGATGTGTTCATCAGCTTTGTCAAATCGGCTGACGACTTCAAGATCAACGGAAGCTTAAAAGCATATTTAAGAACCTGCGTCCTCAACGGTGTTCGCAACAAAGTAAGATCCGATCAGGTAAGAAACTATGTTGAATTAAGTCAGGCCGGGCCAATATCTTCGGGTCAAAATGGATCGGATCAATGGGCCATACTCAAAGAAGAATCTATGAGGATAAGCAATGCATTGGTTCAGGTTCCATTTGAGCAAAGAGAAGTGGTTGTGCTGCATCTGCATGGCGGCATGAAGTTTCGGGAAATTGCCAAATTGCAGGCCGTCTCGACAAAAACAATCCAAAGCCGGTACCGCTATGGATTAAACAAACTGCGGTCGATATTGAATGGTGAGATAGTAAAATGAGACCCAGAGAAAATATAGAAAAGATAATCAAAAAATTTAATGTTGATGTCAATACCAGGAAAGACCAGGAAATCTTTGACGAACTTCGGCGAATCCAAACGAAATCTAAACAGCCGGCTCCTGGTATTTCTGCGATTACCATATGGAGAATACTCATGAAAAGTAGAATGACAAAATTAGCCGCTGCGGCGGTGATAATAATAGCACTTGTCGTATTGTTGCAAATTCCAGATAGTCTATTACCCACAGCTTATGCTTTGCAGGATACCATCGAAGCATACAACTCAATTCGCTGGTTGCACGTTAACCAGTCCGGGAGGGCTTCTACCGAAATCAGAACAGAGCTTTGGCTTGGATGTGACGAACAGGGAAATGTAACAAAAATGAGGTTGGAATCGGATAATGCTGGTGATTCTGTTGGTTCGTTGATTCTTGCCGGCGGTTCTGACAGTTCCGAGGTCTGGTTGCCCAAACATAATCTGCATCTTACCGGTTACGGTGATGCCAGCATTATGCTCGGCTTCAATGTTTCTGAATTGGATCCCAAGCTGCTGATTGAGAAACTTCTTAAACAGCAGGACAGAGGTGAAGTGATAGTCGATATCGATGAGCCGGCCCAAAAGACTGAGCCTATTATAGTCACTGTCACCTACCCGCAGTCCAGCAGATCAGAAAACTGGAAAAAGGTATTTCACATAGACCAGGCTAATAAGCTTCTGACAAAGATTGACAAATATGAACTGCGGGATCAGCAATTTCAACACGTCAGGACACTTGAGTTCTCTGACTACAATCAACCGATTGATCAGATGATGTTTACTCTCACCGGCGATGTTCCCGCTGATGCTCAGGTCGTTGATGTCTCCGATATTGAAGCAGGTCTTTTGCAGGGCGATATGACTGAAGAGGAAGTTGCCGTCGAAATAACCCGGCAATTCTTTGAAGCTGTTATTGCCGGGAATTTCTCCCGAGCTGGACAGTTATATTTAGCCGCCCCCGATTTTCTGGTCGAAAAAGCGTTTATGGGTGCCAATATGGTCAAAATCATTTCCCTCGGCCCGGGACATCCTGATCCGGACCCTGATTCGGACTCAATGATATGCTCTTGCAAAGCCATTGCTGAGTTTGGCGGACAATACTATGACCTGGACGCCTGGAAGGTTAAGGTAATACGAGATAAAGATACGAACTGTTGGCTTATCAGTGGCACCTCGATCACCGCAAGTCCCGCTTCGGATACCGTAACCTTATCAACGGATAGCGCCGATCTAAATGCGGCTACTTATAACGGGCTTACCCCGGGCGAGTTTATGCGCAAATGGCTTGTTTTAGGCCCGCTGCCATATCCGGTTCGCGATGGCATTCATTTCGGCTCAGAAGAAGGCCAAAGAGTGGCCTTTGATACGGACTCTCTTGATTTTCGTAACTTCACACCAAAGGTGACAATCGACAACACGCTCTACCAATGGGCTGTGCTGGAGTCTAAATATAGTATTGTTGACCTGGCTCAGTTGTCCGAAGAAAACAAAGATCTTCAAATTGCTTACCTCTGGGCACAGGTCGAGATGCCTGAGGACACGATAGCTGCCTTGGGTATCGGTTCCAATGATGGAGTAAAAGTCTGGCTAAATGGCGAACTTCTGCACGAGAACTGGTTGTACCGCAACGTAGTATCAGACAATGATCGTGTCCCGATAACCTTCAGAAAAGGTACCAATCAACTTGTACTAAAAGTCCAGAATGCACTTGGATTGTGGGGATTCTCCTGCAGACTCCTGGATGAATAAACTTTAATTCAATACAATCGATAAAGTTTTGGGGCGACAGACATTTCCTGTCGCCCCAATTATAAACCATCAAATCTCAAATCCAATAATCAATAGTAAATAATAAATCGAAAAGTCCTGCCAATAATTGCAACATTCAATAGTAAATTCTTGCTCTGTAGAAAAGCTCTTTGAAACAAAAATAAGACTATTAGCAGGTTGTGTGTTATGGCGAGCAGGAATACTTCTCTGAGTTGAGGCCAGTATTCTTTTGAGCTAAGGGAATCTGT
>JABMRO010000150.1 GCA_013202635.1 Planctomycetota bacterium | reverse complement strand
GTCACACAAATCGTTCTCTTCCAATCTTTTTTTTGTTTTGCCTTTGTCATTGTAATTCCTCATATTTTTTACAGTATATTGTACTATCCTCTGATTATATTGTGAAATTTTTGGGAAGTCAAGAAAAAACCTTGGAATCTTTTGAGAATTTTTTCTTTCGTCACCCTAACCCTTTTTGTTTGCAAGGTCTATGACTTTGAAAAGATATTAAAAATTTATTACGAATCTCGCTGATTTCGCTTTGGGTGACATTGAGTTTCAACGAAATCGAGATATAAAGAAAGGCTTTGGTTTAGGTGTGCCGTTTGAGAATTTGTAGATGTTTGGAGTTTGAGAGGGTAGTAGGGATTTGTGGTTAAAAGTATATCATTAAAAAGTCCTCATCGCACCATTCTAAGGATTATTCGAGTCTGGTTCTTGTGGCTTGTCTTCTTTAGCTGTTATTTTTAAGCTGCTTTTTTGAAGTGACCTTTGTATCCTATCAATCTTCTCTTTCAATGTTTCTTCCTCGCTTAGTCTGGCAAGCTCCATCAAATTATGATATGAAATAGGCTTATACTTGTCGCCACGGGGCCTTTCAGATTCCTTTAGCTGCATTTTGATTGTGGAAAGTTCCTGCATTATAAGGTCAAATTTTTCACCCATCTCCGCGTCTTCAGGTTTGAACGTACCTGTTTGGGCGACACCGAAATATTTCCAGAGAGCGTTGTGGTCTTTGCTTTTCTTATAGGCTTCCTGAACGTGCTTTGTTAATTCCTGCTTTTCTTTCTCAATAGACCACAACTCCAGAGAACTATCATATTTGTGGAAGTTTAGTATGCTGGTATCGAAAGGAATGGGCTTGGTTTTGTCATCGACAACCAGAGCAACAGGTTTATCAAGTGCTGTTCTTATCCCAAATTCATAAAAAACATTTGGGTTGAGAATTGACATGTCACAAAGTACCAGCTCACACGATGACAACTGTTTAATAATTTCAGCTTGTATCACATTCGAGCCGGTGGATTTTGGAGAGATAGGTACAAAACCTGCATTATCCAACGCAGGGACGAACAGATGTTCCAGCACATGGGCAAAGTGGCTGGCATTATCTTTGTATCGTTCTACGAATTGCTTTGGTGTTGTGATGGGCATTATGATGAAACAGCTTTTTTTAGTTTCTGATTTCGCCATCAGTTATATCTCCATACAATCTGGACTATTCGTCTTTAATTTTCAGTGTTGTCGCTTGTCACTTTTTTGCTTTTTCATCTCGTTCCTCGATAGCATTCCTTTTTGTCTCAGGAAGTTTGCCATACAATTTTTCTACGTTCTTTGGATGAGTAATCATTTGGTCTGCTATGGAATTTATAAGACTGAATAATCTATTTACAGTGTCTCTGTCGTCATTGAGGTCTATTACACCTGGATGGACTGCCTCATTGCCTATGACTCGAACAATATCCAAAGATTTTTCAACAAGAGGGTTCAGGCCTTTCGAGACAAGGCTTGCTATATCAGTATCAATGTATTTTCCTTTTTCACCAAGATGCACGCAAAGCTTCTGAATGCATAATCTGAGCAACGCAGCAGCACCTCTGGGCGACAGACCAACGATAGCACGGGCTTCTTCAAAATCCTTAATAATCTCATCAGGTAAATCTTGGTTTGGAGGTATACCTTGTTTCTCGGGTGGAAAGACTATATTATCGTGCACCCAGACTGTTATCTTCTCACAGTTGTAGCATTTGCTAATGTAAAGATTGTGAGCAGTGTTGTAAATATGTTTGAAATCATGTTCTTCGAGAAATACAAGGCCGGTAGACATCTTGCTATACCAGTCTAACTGGTATTCTTTATTCCCGATTTCTTTTTCCCCTTGTACTTTCACAACAAATTCTTTATTCGGGATATGAGGTAAAGGATTTTCGTCTTCCGTTTTTTCAGCATATAAACTGAACCAATATTGTGTCGTAAACGCTCCGCAATGAGGACAGTCAAAAGCTGTTTCCTTTATTGAGGGAGGAGATGTCTTTTTTGCCATTTGCCTATTCCTTCCTTAATGTAAAACTATAACTGGGCTAACTACTAATTGTATAGTTTCCGAGTAAGACCCTGTAGCCGTTTCATTGTCCGCATAACCACTACGGGAAATCTACACGACAGGAGCCAGATTTGCAAGGAAAACCGCTTGTCCTATACAATATTTATAAAATTAGTATTTGTACGTCTTCAGCAAAAGTGAGACAAAAAGCTCTTTAAGTTAAGAGACGGTTTTGGCTCCTGTTATTAAGATTTTACCATTAAATTCTTTTCTTTCAAGCATTGATTTTGCCTTCAGATCGGCACGCTTTTGATGGATTGTTTTTCGCCGGCCATAATAAACATCATCCGGCGTGACATTGCCAATGCCTTCATGGTATCTGCGACAGTTATACCAATTTATAAACCTGCTGATCTCGGCTTCAAGCATATCCGGTGACTCCCAGACATGCAGCAATATTTTCTCTTTAGCAGAGCGATGGAACCTTTCGATCTTGCCATTGGTCTGCGGATGATATGGCGAGCAAAATATATGCCCTATACCCTTGGCTTCGAGGTAGTCACCGAAGTCTTTGCTGATCAAGGCTGAGCCGTTATCGGTGAGCAGTTTTGCTCTGTTCTCAACGGGTACATCATCCAGTCCCGTAAACTCGCAGGCCTGTTCGACAACATCGCTAAAGTCTTCTGCTTTCATCGAAGTACGTAATTCCCAGGCAAGTATCTTTCGGCTGAAATCATCGAGCACGCTGATCAGATAGAACCAGCCCCAACGATCGACCTTTAAATAAGTCGCATCAGTTTGCCATTGCTGATTGACATGAGTAGTTTTTACCTTGTACTCATTCGATGCAGGAAAGGTTTTTATATTTGCCTCTGGTATAAGACCGACTTTTTTAAGCCTTCGATACACGGTGCTCTCAGATACGCTAAAATCGCCTTCATCTGTGATATACAGGCAAATCTGCCTGCTTGGCCATTCAGGATTTGTGTATGCAACTTCAAGTATTGTATCATCTTCATGCGGCAAAAGCTGATTCCATGTTCGCATTCTGTGAGGCTTATTATCTTTCAAACCAAGTGACCCCATCGTACGCAGCTTATGCTTCCAGCGATAGTAAGTACTCCTGGGCAAGTCAACTTTCTTCAATGCCTGCGAGATACCAAGGCCAGATGATTCAACATTGCGGATTATGTCCATCTTTTCATTCTTACTCATACGAACATACCTCCGCCTTACATACCCAGGCTTTTTTTATATTTGATCACTTCCAGTGTAAGCTCAGCGACCGCTTGTTTAAGGTCTGTGTTTTCGCCTTTGAGATGCCTGACCTGATCGCCGGTGGCATCACGGACAGTAGAACGCGTCAAACCGTTCTTGCCCGCCTGGAGGAAGTCCTTGGACCACTTGTAATAAACGCTGGCTGCGATCCCCTCCTTCCTGGACAATTCAGAGATGCTTATCTCACCTCGCAGACCTTCAAGTACGATACGGATCTTTTCGTCAGCCGAGAACTTCCTGCGTGTGGCTCTTTTGATCTGCTTTACAACATTGTTAGATTTACTCATTTCAAAGCTCCTTTCAGGGGCAAAGATGCCCGATTATGGAGCTGAAACCACCGTATTTCAAGTAGTTTTCCGCATGCGGGAAACTACTTGAATCTCTCCCTTAACTCAAACAACCAACCTGTCC
>JABMRO010000149.1 GCA_013202635.1 Planctomycetota bacterium | reverse complement strand
GTCCATTTCTGTTTGCTCTTGGTGCTCGCCAGAACAGTCTCTATGAACTGCATACCCCGCAGACCATCGTCAACGTTCGGGAAGTCCAGTGCCAACGGATTGGGTTTCGATCTGGTTATTTTCGCCCGCACGGTTTCTGCGAAATTGTAATAATTGTTAGCAAAAGCTTCAAAGAAGGCCTCCGGATGACCAGACGGCAGTCGTGTAGCCCGGCCTGCGGCAGCGCTTTTCGCGCCGACATAAGGATTGCCCCGCTTCCATACCTGCTCAGGAGCATTCGGGAATTTTACATACAGATAGTTGGGATGTTCCTGATGCCATTCCAGACCTTTGTTTTCACCATAAATCCAGATGGCCAGATTGTTCTCTTCGCCGATGGAAACCTGGCTCGCGTGCAGAACACCCCTGGCACCATTATTAAATCGCAGCAGAACATTGCCGTCATCATCCAAACGACGTCCTTTGACAAATATTGTCAGGTCCGCACACATTTGTGTAATCTTCAGGCCCGTAATATACTCGGAAAGGTTCTCTGCATGTGTGCCAATGTCACCCATACATCCGGCGCCGCCGCTTTGCTTAGGGTCGGTTCGCCAGGCGGCCTGCATCTGACCTGTTTTCTCCAGTGCTGTGGCCAGCCAGCCCTGCGGGTACTGCACTACTATCTTGCGAATCTTACCTAATTCGCCTTTCCGTACCATGTCACGAGCTAATTTAACCATGGGATAACCGGTGTAATTATGCATCAAGCCAAAAACCTTTCGGGACTTCTTTACGAGTTTTTGCAGGACCTTTGCTTCCTTAACACTGATTGTCATCGGTTTCTCGCACATCACATGAAAGCCCGCGTTGAGAAAGTCTCTGGCGATAGGAAAGTGCCAGTTGTTCGGCGTGGTAATCGTGACAAAATCTATCCTTTCGCCCTCAGGCAGCTTCAGTTCGCCCTCGATCATTTGCTGGTAAGTACCATACACACGTTTACGGTCGAGAAGAAGCTCACGCCCCATTTGCTTGGATTTTTTTGGATTGATATCGAACGCCCCGGCCACCAGTTCGATGCCACCATCCAAACGAGATGCCTTGCGGTGCACATCACCTATAAACGCACCCGGTCCACCACCAATCATTCCCATCTTCAATTTTCGGTTGAGTTTCATATTTGCTCCTTTCAATAATACATCGAAATGACATCCTTTGTTTTGATATTCTTATAACTGTTCATAAATGTATTTTCTTTAAAAAGTACAGCCTCCCATAAAACGTCTTTTCAAGATTATAAAGCTAAAAGCCGACAAAGCAACCTAAAAAGACGTCCTTTTCGAATACAGAGGTTTAGGCCAACAGAGGAACGAATATAACCTAAATGTTCCCCTTCCACAAGGCCTCTTACAAAAAGAAATCATCACAAAATAATCTCACCCCCTTGTTGAAATAAATGGTTAGTTTGAGATTACGGCAAAGTTAGAGTTGACAATAATTGCTCGTAAGTTATAAATCTTCTAATGAATCACCGGTAAATCATTGAAAATAACCAGACAATTGCAACGAGGAAAAATATGAAAACCGATATTAGCCCGGTATCTGTTGATTTGTACTTTATCCCGGTAGAGACAAGGGTTCCACTGAAGTTCGGGACCCAGGTAGTAACCCATGTTACCTGTGCACGCGTTTGCGTAACGGTGGCGAACAAACAAGGACAGAGAGCACAGGGATGGGGAGAAACCCCATTAAGTGCCGAATGGGCCTGGCCCAGCAGCTTGGGACATCAGGAAAGAAACGAGGTGATGGAAGATTTCTGCCGGATGCTTGCTCAGGCATGGGTACAGCTCGACCGGCAGGGTCATCCGATTGAATTAGGTAATGACTTTATTGAATCGATATTGCCCGGCCTTCTCAATCAACTCAACAACAAATGGAGTGAACAGGTAGGGCCGATGCCACATCTGGCGGCTTTGGTTTGCTGCTCAGCCTTTGATGTTGCTATACACGATGCATACGGCCAACTTCTGGAGCGGGATGTGTACTCGACTTACAATGCCGAATTTATGAATACTGATCTGTCCGATTTCATCGAGCCGGCTCATGATGCAGACGTGTCGTTTGCGGGTAAATACCCTGAAGATTTTTTTGCTCACCCTGCGGCGAAGGCTATGCCCGCCTGGCATCTGGTAGGTGGTAAGGATTTACTCGATACCTCAGAACTAACAGGCCGGGAACCGGACGACGGCTATCCGGTTTTACTGCCGGACTGGATAAAGCGAGATGGGCTGACTTGCCTGAAGGTAAAACTAAGAGGCAACGATTCTTCATGGGACTATGAACGTTTGATCAAGGTCGGCAAAATTGCATTCGAAAATAATGTTGTGTGGCTGACCAGCGATTTTAACTGCACTGTTACCGACCCAGTCTATGTGAATGACATTCTTGACAGATTGGTGCAAGAGCATCCTCGAATCTACCAGCAGCTTTTATATGTTGAGCAACCGTT
>JABMRO010000148.1 GCA_013202635.1 Planctomycetota bacterium | reverse complement strand
TATGAAAAGGAATTTCAGTTTGCAAGGCGCCGTGAACACGACATTATCTTCGTTAAGTCAGAAGATCGATCCTTCGATGCTTTTGTTGGATGTATTTGGGGTGACTTTCCGGCACAGAAGAAATTGCGTTACTTTAAACAAAACTATAAGTATGTTTTTAACCCACAAGAGATAAAGCTAACTGAAAAGTCACTGTCCAAGCTTTATAAAACCGGCTATACATCAGCGCTAGAAATAGGACAGGCTAAGTTAGATGTAAACTATAATGACCATAGTGATCCAGCATTATTTGTGCTTAATGCACATGAATCGAGAGATTTGATTGATTTCTGGAATTTGAGGATTGTTCGTGGAAACATATTAGCTATTCCTATTCAGTGGATCCAAGAGCTATCTCCATTTTGTAAGGAATTTATTCTTAAGAATCATCGTCCTTTACCAGGCAATCCACACGGTGTCATGATTCAGCCTTTCGTGATGTTTTCTAGATCAATTTCTGAAAAAGATGGTGATGAAATATTTAAACAATATCTCAGGGTTGATAGAAAGGATGCAAATTGCGTTCAGCAATGGTATCCGTCTTTGTGGCGGCCTAGTCCCGGATTTACAGTAAGGACAACTCGGCCAACTATAAGTGCAGATGGAAAACGATTTGAGATTTCGATTGATCTTCAAAAACCCGTAGCTACTTTTGATACTCTATGGCCAGAATTTGCTAAAGAATATGGTCATAGTAATCGATTTGCAAATGTAATAAAGATTGGCGGATGGGGTGATAATGATCAGATTGCTACGTCCTTCCCATGCGATTACAGGGATCCTAAGTTTCCGAAATTCCGCTTAGGAATAGATCAGCTTTTGTCGACATCCGAGGGTTTAGTTTGTTTCCCGAAATATAAAAATATTTCTGAGCGATGGGAATTAGTATCAGGCGCCCAAGCCCTTAATAGGTGGTTTAATGAAAATAAAATAGCTGCGGTTCTTTCCGATGCGGGTAGGTCAACTCAGCAAATAGTCCAGACGTTAGGTGGATTTTGGGGTGTTGGTAAGATAGCAAATGCAGGTATAGTAAAATTACTTAACGAGATGTCACGAAAACCTCTGACTCGTAGTGCTCATTATGCCGAGTTTCGTCAGAAAATTAAGGATGCGCTCGGAAAGAATATTTGGAGGTATAGAGAGTTTGAAACCCTTGTGGAACGTAATGCCGTCGAATTAGGCTTGGAATTAAAATGCAATAAGTGTGGTAACTGGGGATGGTATTCGATTAAACAGTTGGATTATTCTTTAATCTGCGATCTTTGTTTGCAACGATTTGATTTTCCAATTACTAATCCGGGGAGCACTCAGCATTGTAAGTGGGCTTATCGGGTCATTGGGCCTTTTGCGTTACCGGATTATGCCAAGGGTGGATATTCTTCTGCTTTGTCGATTCGACTCTTTTCGTATGTCATAGGCAAGATGGATAAAGTTGGGGTAACGTGGTCAGCTGGTCAAGAACTTACACTTGCCAATGGGAAAAAGGTAGAATCAGACTTTATTTTATGGTATCAGCGGAAGCAGATGTTTGGTACGGACTACCGGACAGAAATAGTATTTGGAGAAGCGAAGAGTTTTGGTAAAGATGTTTTTAAAGAAGATGATGTTAATAACGCAAAACTTCTTGCCGAGACATTTCCGGGGGCAATATTGGTTTTTGCAACTATGAAAGAAGCAGGGGATATTTCAAAGAAGGAAATTTCACGACTTAGAAAGTTAGCAGAGTGGGGGCGAGAATATGATAAAGAAAGGCATCAGACGCGCGCGCCAGTAATCATTTTAACCGGCGCGGAGTTATTCGCTGCTCATTCCTTGGAAAATGCGTGGAAAGAGAAAGGCGGGGAGTATGCCCAGCTTATATCTCCGGGATGGATACGAGTTGAAAATCTAAGGATTTTAGCTGACTTAACCCAGCGTCTGTATTTAGGCATGCCTTTTTACCATGAGTGGATGAGGGTGAGACAGGAATGTCGACTAGCAAGAAGAAAGAAATATAGGAGTGGTGATAAGAAAACATAATTTCATCTTGGGAGTAGATAGATGGAGAAATTCATTGATAATTGGTGGATGTTTTATGGGATGTTGTAGTGGGCGAGTTATAAAATAATGCCGCTGGCAAGGTGCAAGCGTTTGGAGGTTTTAGCCAATGGAGCTTGAGCAAGCGAGGGAATCCGAACGCGGAAGCATTCGGGCGACGAGCTTGTCTGAGCCCGTCCTGGCGCGGAAGCGCCGACGGGCGAGTTGCGCAGGAGCCGAGATTGCGAAAGACCATTGGCGTTAAGAAACCGACTTGAGCGAGCAGCTTGACAGAGGCATTTATATAGTTATTAAATTATGGATAAGAAAATTTTAGAGGGTTTGAATAAGCAGCAGATGGAGGCGGTGACACACAAAGAGGGGCCGCTTCTGATTATCGCCGGGGCCGGCACAGGTAAGACCACGGTGATCGCC